>CAZVSL010000895.1:0-1976 GCA_964629935.1 uncultured Calditrichaceae bacterium
TGATAAGCTCGATGATTTTGAAGGCGGCCTGGCGCAGGAGGTCTCTGCGTTCCCGGGAGATGGCCAGATAGGTGCCGTTGCCGGGTAGCGCCAGTCCCAGCGCCTCCATCAGGCAGTTCATGGAGTTGGCGGTGAACATGCCGGAACAAGAGCCGCAGGTGGGACAACCGTGGTCTTCCAGCTCTTTCAGCTCCGCGTCGCCGATCTTGCCGGCCTTAAAAGCGCCGACGCCCTCGAAGACGGAGATGAGGTCCACGACTTGCCCGGAGGGCGTTTTGCCGGCGGCCATGGGACCGCCGCTGACGAAGATGGCCGGGATGTTGATGCGCACTGCGCCCATCAACATGCCGGGGACGATCTTGTCACAGTTCGGGATGCAGACCAGCCCATCCAGTTGATGTGCGGTGGCGACGGTCTCGACAGAATCAGCGATGAGCTCGCGGCTGGGCAGTGAATACTTCATCCCCACGTGGCCCATGGCGATGCCGTCATCCACGCCGATGGTGTTGAATTCGAATGGGACGCCGCCAGCCTCGCGAATCGCATCTTTTACAATCTTGCCCAGCTCTTGCAGATGCACGTGTCCGGGAATGATCTCGATGAAAGAATTGCAAACGCCGATGAACGGTTTTGCGAAATCTTCATCCTGAACGCCGCATGCTTTTAACAAGCTGCGATGGGGAGCGCGTTCGAAGCCTTTCTTGATTTGGTCGCTGCGCATGCCAGACTCCCAGGTTAGAGTTAAGTTTCACAGAGGACAATCATCGCGGGTGCTGCGATGATTGCCAAAATGCGTTTTGGATGTACTTCTCTCTAAGCTTAGAAGCCTGCCTACTGAGATTTTGAGATGTTTTGGGTGAAGATTGTTTGGTGTTGTTGTAGGATTGACTTCTAAGCTTTATGTTAGCTTATAATCAACCCTATAATAAGAAGGAGGCTAATAATCAAAATGAGGCTGCAGAGGAGGATATCGACATGGCGTACCACGACGGCTAACGGGAACCTTGTGGAAATTGTCGATGCCTGTGTACTCATTTTGTGATTGGTTTGCTCTGCATGAAGTAAATATTAACGCGGAGTATAAAAAATAAAAATCCCAATGTCAAGAAAAAATTCTTTTTTTTGTGACGCATGATGTTTCCAGGTGTCTTACAGACTCATCTTGTATGCCCGCCAGTATAACGTTCCGTCGCCACCGTGGCCCCGATTTGCAACACCAGCGCAAGGGGCAGTACGACGCCATCTGCGTTTGAACCCTGCGCGACCAGCAGTCCAAGACCTGAGATTGCCATTGAAGCAAACAGGTCGCGACCAAGTTTGCCTTGTTTGCGATTTCCATGATGGACTCCCAGGGGCATGACGATTGCCTCACCGAGCACGGCGCCGACTACAAGTCCGCCAAAGGCGCCATATCCGTCCTGACCGGCCGCTGCTACGCCAACCAGTCCGCCAGCGAAGAGTCCGACGGCAGAGCCGAGCACGCCACCCCAAATGGGACCGGCTATTGACCCCTGGCCTTGTCCGCATTCTTGAATCGGTTGCACGTTCCACTGAATCGTAGGTTTGGGGTTAATGACCGAATAGGTCCGTCCAGAACATTGTTGCAGACAGTTGGGTTCTTAGAGAACGTACATGTATGGGCGAGTCAGCCCATTCATTCTGTAGAGCTATCGCCGGTTGCTCTTGCGCAGTGAGACTGTTTGTGCAGCTCAGCACGATTATAAGCAAAGCAAGAAACGATGTCCTATGAAAACGAGGAGCTGTTCGTGGCAACATTTGAAGTATCTCCAGCAACGAATGAAAGACCATGACGGTAGCTCATCCGGACAGCATTGGTCAATTAGCCACTGCATCATTAACGAGCCACGATGCTCAGATTCCCACCGCCAGCAAGAACGTAAACATATCATAGCGCTCGACAATGTCAAGGGGCACTTTAAAGGCGGCCAGGGGCGGGCGGATTAAAAGCGGCCATT
>CAZVSL010000896.1:0-1974 GCA_964629935.1 uncultured Calditrichaceae bacterium
GTTAGTGCGCCAAGCGAAGCTTGGTGCTTCTTATAGAGTGAAAGTCTCAATCGGGTAAGGTTTAGCCAACCACCCGTACCGAGTGTTGCGTGTATGTAGGAGTTTTCGACAGGGAGTGGTTGGGAGCGAACGAAATACACGAAGCGTACACAGGGAATCATGTAGGCCGTAAGGGAGTCCGCGCTCCCTGAGACTTAGTTGGCCCCGAAAGTAGGTATTGAGTTGCAGGCGGCGATGGTTCTAACGCGCCAGAAGCCCATGTGAAGGAGTCGTTAATCGGCGAGACTCCGTAGGCCTGTCGGGGTTCGGAGGTGTGGCATGCATGAAGAGAAGCATCAGGAACTTGGGATGCCCTTTTGGTTCCTGCTTCAGGAAAGACCTCAAGCAGGTAGGCTTTGCCAACCACAAAGAAGGCGAGTCGATGACCATCAGGGAGTCGGATTGACCCATAGTACTCTGCGGACGGGAGAGCCGTCCACACTTCGGCGCAGTTCAGTGCGTCGCATGGGGAAGGGGTCAACAGTAGTACGTAGCTTGTAAAGGAAACATTGTCCGTACAGTTGGAACGGGAGCACAATGCAAACCTCACTGCAAGGAATAGCAGAGAAGGCGAAACGCCAGCCTGAGTATCGGTTTCTGAACCTTTACACGATGCTCAATGAAGAGAACCTGCTTGATTCGTGGCGGTATTTGAAGAAAGATGCGGCCAGTGGTATCGACCGTGTCAGCGCCCGGATGTATGAGACGAATCTGGTAGAGAACATTCGTTCTTTAGTTGAGCGTTTGAAGCGTAAGAGTTACCGTGCGAAGCTGGTACGACGTCAGTACATTCCTAAGGGCGCAGGCAAGTACCGGCCGTTGGGAATTCCAGCCATCGAAGACAAGCTGGTGCAGAAAGCGGTGTCGCGCATCCTTGAATCGATATACGAGCAAGAATTTCTGGATTACAGCTTTGGCTATCGACCAGGAATAGGAGCGCAGGATGCCGTAGGCGAACTAACCTACGAGTTACAGTTTGGTTGGTATGGCTATGTGATAGACGCAGATATTCAAGGATTCTTCGACAATATTGACCATGATTGGTTGATAAAGATGCTGTCATTAAGAATTCGTGATAATGCGTTTCTGCGGCTTATCCGTAAGTGGCTGAAGGCAGGTATACTGGAGACAGATGGCACGGTTATCCACCCGGCGACGGGTTCACCGCAAGGTGGGATAGTATCGCCAATGCTTTCCAATATTTACCTGCATTATGTTCTGGATTTGTGGTATGAGAAAGTAGTAAAGCTGCGCAGTGGCGACAGCTACCTTTGCAGGTATGCTGATGATTTTGTCTGTCTATTCCGTTATCGGGCAGATGCAGAGCGTTTTTATCGTGAGCTGCCGGAACGGCTGGGGAAATTTGGGTTACGTATCTCGAAGGAGAAGACCCGAATAGTGCGTTTCACGAAACACCGGATGCAAGACCAGTCACGGTTCGAGTTTCTCGGCTTTGAATTTCGCTGGAGTAAGAATCGCAGCGGCAAGGCTCAGGTAAAGCGTCGGACCTCCCGGAAGAAATTACGCCAATCGTTGCGCAATTTCACGGAGTGGTGCAGAGCGAATCGCAATCTGCCACTACGTTTGTTATTCTCCTCGTTGAACTCTAAACTTCGTGGCTACTACAATTATTATGGTGTCATTGATAACAGTAAGAGTCTGTGGGAGTTTTACTATTACGCAGTCAAGACGCTGTTCAAATGGCTCAATCGTCGTAGCCAACGGCGGAGCTACAATTGGCAGGGGTTCAAGGCGATGCTTGAGCACTATCAGCTTGAGCGGCCACGCATCACAGAAAGACGTCGCAGACAGTTGAAGGCACGACTGGCGTTAAGCCGACGCGGAAGCGAGTACTGCTGAGGAGCCCGGTGCGGGAAAACTGCACGCCGGGATCTGTAAGGGGGACGTCGGGCAACCGGCGTTCCTACCTTGACG
>CAZVSL010000897.1:0-1971 GCA_964629935.1 uncultured Calditrichaceae bacterium
TAGGTTATTTACGCAATCCACTAACTACCTGAGCACTATTTTCCATGCATTTATCGGGAGATTCATAATCGCATGATTAGCCCGCTACTCTGAAAGCAACACTTCGCACACGTTGCTGTTTTGCAGTCCGATCTTCAAAGGTCGCAATCAGCTCATACAGACCCGGTTTCAAATCTGAGATGTCCAGCTCGATGGTATGATTTGTATTGGCAGAAAAGAACTCCAGGTCAAATTCCTGCTTCATGCGCTTCTCTCGTTTTTCCTCCTTGCCATGATTCTTGATGGCATTGATCTGACATTGCAGGCGGCACACTGCTTTGATATCATTCTGCAAAGACAAATTATAGAGCTGGAAGTAAACCTTGATGAGATCGCTCTTTACCGGATCCTGGGTTACGACCGGGAAGGGATAGGCAAGCCAGTGCGACAACTGTTTTGGGGTGGTCTCGCCCACAATCACATCGCTGACTTCGAAGACACGCTTATCAGTAGAGAGCGGTTCTAGCGTGCCAATGAACTCCGATTGTACACCGATGACGCGGGCTGTGTCCGGCAGATCGGCCAGCTCCAATTCTGATTTACGAATATCGAGCAGGACCTTTTCGGCAGCCAGGCTGTAGCGATCTCTTGTTTCATGTACGAAGTTGAACAGCGAGGTGTTATAGTTGTGCAAGTCGGGGTACTGCACTTCCCTTTCCTCCACCTCCCACTTCTCGTCATAGTTGATCAGGATATGGCGGTGCTTGTACCTGGTTTTCTCAGCCTGTTTGAAGAAAGGAACAACAAAGTCAGGATTGCTCGGTTGATCGTCCGAGACCACGGTCAGGTTAAGCCGCGGTTGGTTGTCATAGTCCAGATAACGAAAGGCTTTGTAGTTGAGATAGAGGCGTTCGAGTCCCTCGAACGCGTTCGTTCTGTAAATCGGCAGATTTTCGAATTGTACGGTCTTCTTATCCATACTCCGGTAGTGATTGATGAGGCCGCGCAGCGCATCATGGTCCGGGCTGAAGTCACCGGCGCTGCGAGCATTTCGCCACCTGGCTTCCAGGTCTCGGTACCTTTCCAGGAAAAATTGGTCGACGCGCAAAAGCTCACGATAATAGGTCAATTGCAGCATCGCGCCCGGCAGAATGCCCTGCGTGTTATGGGTGCTTGAACGCCGAAAGGCGCGGTCCGGGATAAAATCCTCGACGCCATATCTGAGACCATATTTACCGTATCCGGCTTCTCTGCCGAAAATGAAGATGGCGGAACCATCCTTACGTAGCCCTTCATAAATCCAGATTTCAATATCGGGATGGGCATTGAATCGCTCGATCTCCTGACGCAGGAGAAAATCGTCGATCCACCGCATTATCTCCTGCTGGTCTATTCCAAGCTTACCTTCATACCTTCTGTCCGGAGTGCCGTACTTGACGAAAACAAGCCCACGATCATCTGTATTATAGACTGTGTTATCTTCTTCTTGAAATTTCTGCCTGGCTATGGCAATACGGCGCCAATGCTCGATGAGCCGCTCATTCCAGGCGCTGGTTGGCAGCGGATCGGCCCGTACCCAGAAGGCGCGGATTTCATCCAAGACAGTCCGCTGCTTACGTTCGAGCGATTTTAGCCAGGATTTCTCTTTCTCTTCCGGTATGATTGGCGACATCCGGCTAATCTCTTCCTTGAGCTCGCTTTCAAAGCGCTCAATATCAGCGCGTGCCAGACCCCAAAAGTACATTTCTGAGGCCTGGGGATAGCGTTGTTGGTCTTGCTGCTGCGTGACTAATTCCACAAAGGCAAAGCCGATGCGGGGATCAGTCGCTGCGGCCGTCTCCGTGGAATCTCTGGCAGTGGCCCAGATATTCAAAGCAGCCTGCCAGTCGCCGCTATCACGCTTTTCCGCTCCTTGTTCATAAAGTTCTGCAATGGTTGCCGGGAATACCGGACTGGCGCAGAAACACAGGACTGCTAAAATCGCGGTCAAAA
>CAZVSL010000898.1:0-1968 GCA_964629935.1 uncultured Calditrichaceae bacterium
GTTCCGATTCCGACAACAGACAAGAAGAAGCTACTCAATCGCTACGACAAAAAGAGCAATTTGATCGCACGTTACAGCTTTGAGAATTTTGTAGAAGGTTCCAACAATCAGTTCGCCCGTGCCGCAGCCGTGGCTGTGGCAGAGTCGCCGGGCAAAACCACTTTTAACCCGCTGGTGCTCTACGGAGGGGTTGGCCTGGGCAAAACGCACTTGATCCAGGCAATCGGAAACTACATTCTTTGTGCAAATGAAGAACAACGAGTGCTGTATGTTGACAGCGAAAAATTTACAATCGAGTTCATCAACTCCATTAAACACAACAAGACCACCGAGTTCAGTTCTATCTATCGCAACGTCGACCTTCTCATCGTAGATGACATCCAATTCTTCATCAGCAAAGAGAGGACGCAGGAGGAGTTTTTTCACACCTTCAATGCGCTTTACAACTCCGGGAAACAGATCGTTCTGTCCTCGGACCGGCCGCCCAAAGAGCTGGACGGTATAGAGGAGCGATTGCTATCGCGCTTTCAATGGGGCCTGGTAGCGGACATACAGCCGCCGGACCTGGAAACCCGCATCGCAATCATGCAGCAAAAAGCCGATGAAAATGACATCGCGATTCCTGGTGAAATCATCGAATTTATCGCAACCAACGTCACGCACAACATTCGGGAATTGGAAGGCGCCCTGATTCGGCTTCTGGCTTATGCCTCCCTCAACGGGCAGGACATCTCCATAGACCTGGCACGGGATGTACTGAAAAATCTCAGCTTGAGCAAAAAGAAGAATATCATGCCGGAAGAAATCCAGCGTATTGTGAGCAACCATTACAGCATCCCGGATGACATGCTGCGCGCAAAGACGCGTAAGAAAGAAATCGCCTATGTTCGGCAGATCGCCATGTATCTGACCAAAGAGATGACCAATAGCTCTCTAAAGACCGTCGGCCTGCATTTTGGCGGACGCGACCACAGCACCGTGATACATGCCATCCAATGCGTGGAAAAGTTGATCCGCGAGGACAGAAAGGTTCAGGAAGAAGTGAGCGAGCTCAAGAAGAAGATAGAGATGTCAAGTATGTAACATACTTTTATCCACACGCTTTTGTGGATAACCGATGAATTGTTGGGAACAGGGTGTGGATAAGAGACGAGGGAAAGACCTAAGAGACGATAACTGTCACACTTATTAACATTAGTTGCGGATTGCTAACATTTTCATAACAGCTAATCCACATACTATGGCGGTAAGAAGGAAAAGGCTAAATATTAATAAATGATAAGATTATAGCCGTATGAAAATGCAGTTATCCACTTATCCACAGAACCTACTATAACAACAATAAAATTAACTTGTTTAATATTTATTTTTTTATTAGATTTTAGACTTATATAATCCAATCGACCGAGGCTCGTATGAAACTCAGAGTGAACCGAAGAGAGCTGCATCAGGCGATTCAAAACATTATTGGGGTGGTGCCTGTAAAGACCACCATTCCGATCCTGGGAAATATTCTGTTTGATTTGCAGGGCAGTCAGCTTACCCTGACGGGCACAGATTTGGAGGTATCCATTTCTACGCATATTGAGGTTCAGGGTGAGCGTGACGGCGCTGTCGCCATTCCGGCAAAGGTTCTGTTCGAGATCGTCAGGGAACTGCCTGATATTCCTGTTGAACTTGATTGTGATGACGAATTCAAAATAGAGCTTAAGACCGACAAAGGTTTTTATAAGCTTTCAGGCGAATCAAAGGATGATTTTCCGAAGATTGCAGTGGAGGAGAGCGAGGGCAGTTTTGAAATTGCTGCCGACCGCTTTGATGACATGATAGGCAAAACCCTGTTTGCTGTTTCCAGCGATGAGCTGCGCACAACATTGATGGGCGTCTACCTGAAGGTGATGAGCGATGAGCTGCGTATGGTAGCAACCGACGGCCACCGGCTGGTTAAGATCGTTGATTCGAGCTTTC
>CAZVSL010000899.1:0-1964 GCA_964629935.1 uncultured Calditrichaceae bacterium
GCCAGCCGGTCGAGCTGGTTTTGCCGCGCCACCAGGATATGGTGATGACCGGCAAACGCCATCCCTATTCATCGGATTTCAAGATCGGATTGACGAAAAATGGCAAGATACTGGCGTATGAAGCCGCACACTATCAGAACGCCGGCGCCGCGGCCGATCTCTCTCCTGCTGTGCTGGAACGCACGCTGTTTCACAGCACCAACGCCTACGCTATTCCCAATGTCAGGATCTTCGCAGCCTCATGTCGCACAAACCTGCCACCCAACACAGCGTTCCGGGGCTTTGGCGGGCCGCAAGGCATGTTTGTCATAGAAAGTGCCATTACAAAAGCCGCTGAAAAACTGGGCAAACCGCGGGAAGAAATTCAGTACCTGAACCTGCTACGGCAAAACGACATTTTCCCCTACGGCCAACAGGTGCATGACCCTCAGGGCAAGCGCACGTGGGATACGGCCCAAAAGTCCTTTCATCTCGACAAAATGCGCAAGCGTGTTGCTGAATATAACAAGAATCATTTTGAGTCCAGGAAAGGCTTTGCCGTGATGCCGATTTGCTTTGGCATTTCCTTCACCGCGACTTTCTTGAATCAGGCCAGCGCCCTTGTTCATGTTTATACAGATGGCAGCGTTGGTGTATCTACAGGCGGCGTGGAGATGGGCCAGGGAATCAGCACCAATATCGCCGGGATCGCTGCTCGCTCGTTTGGCATCAAACCCGAATTGGTGAAGATCGAAAGCACAAATACCACCCGCATCGCCAACATGTCGCCCAGCGCAGCCAGCTCCACAACTGACCTGAACGGTCACGCTACAATGCTGGCTGCTGGTGAAATTCTCGGCCGTCTGAAATCTCTGGCGGCGCAGCAGCTCAAGCTGGCGCACCCGGAAAGACTCACCATCCAAAACGGGAAACTATTATTCGAAGGCGAGGAAACAGGCTGGACCTGGCAGAAGCTTGTTCAGACAGCATATCTCAGCCGGGTCGGTCTGTCGGCGCACGGTTTTTACGCAACGCCTGGAATCTGGTTTGACAAGAAACGGGAGAAGGGGCATCCATTCGCATATCATGTCTACGGTACAGCCGTTTTTGAAGTGACGGTCGACTGCTTGCGCGGCACCTATGATATCGACTCGGCTAAGATAGTGCACGACCTGGGTCGCCCGATTAACGAGCTCACAGACCGCGGTCAGATCGAAGGTGGTTTGGCTCAGGGGCTGGGGTGGATGACTTTGGAGGAGCTGAAGTTTGACCAAAATGGCAAGTATCTTTCCGATTCGCTGGCAACCTATAAGCTACCTGACGTCTTTTTTATGCCACCGGATTTGGAAATAAAACTGTTGGAAAACGTTGATAATACCTGGGGGCCGTACGGCACAAAAGCCGTGGGTGAACCGCCGCTGATGTATGGCATCGGCGCCTACTTTGCCATTCGTGATGCCATGCGCTCTTTTCGGCCGGATGCGCCCCTGCCGTTTGATGCGCCGCTGACACCTGAAAAGGTCCTCATGGGTATCCATGAGCCGGAGCTGAATGAGTTGCGCAGCACCGAAACACCGAAAGAAGCGAAACCCAAAAGGAAGAAGAAAGTAAAGGTTCCTGCCTGATTATATCTTAATCTGGAAGCTGGAAATGTATTATGCTTATTTCGAACGTTACGATCTCAACGAACGATATCCAAAAAACCATACTTGAAGACCAGGCAGTTCTCATACAGGATGGCCTAATCTACGAAATAGGTGCTCAGGACAATTTGAAACAGAAATATCATGAGCACGAGCACGTCGACGGTGGCGGGCGGCTGCTCATGCCCGGTTTTATCAACTGCCATAACCATTTTTACAGTACCTACGCCCGTGGTCTGGCAATTCGCCGGGCGCCACAAGACTTCCATGAAATTCTGCAATATCTCTGGTGGAAGCTGGATGCTGCGCTTGATCTGAAGGCTGTCTATTATAGCGCACTCG
>CAZVSL010000900.1:0-1950 GCA_964629935.1 uncultured Calditrichaceae bacterium
AAGCTAACCCACCACTACATATTGTGGTTCAACCCAGAGTTGGGAGAAGAACCATAAAACCTAACCCTGACAGGGTTTAAAACCCTGTCAGGGTTCCGCTGCTCAGGGTTCCGCTGCTACCACCAAATCACAAATGGCTTATACGCTTCCTGCCCCAACAGGTGCTTGATGAGCTTGTAGCACTCCAGCCGAATCAGGCGCCGGTAACTGACTTTGCGCCCGAGACGCCGGTGCTTGACTGTGGTGCTGAGCCGCTCGTCAAAACCGCGCACGAACAGCTTGCGCCCGGATTCGCTCAGCCAGCACACCTTGCCTTTGCGTATGAAGTGCTTGTCGGTCAACTGGCCGCGATTGAGCAAGCTGAATATCAGACGGTCGGCCAGCAGCGGCTTGAAGATTTCAGCCAGGTCCAGCGACAGGCTGAAGCGCTTGGTTCCCGGCTCATGCAGAAAGGACACCAGCGGGTGGAGCTGCGTCTTGTAGATCTCGCCCAGCGTCGTGGTATAGACCATGCTGTTGGCAAAGCTGATCAGGGCATTGACCTCGTTGTCCGGCGGCCGGCGCACGCGTTTGCTGAAATCCGTATCGCGCTCGATAAGCAGGGGCCAGGCCTTGTAATAACTCTGGCGAATGTTGCCTTCGATGCCCATCAATTCATTCGGGCTGGCAGCCCCGGCGATGCGCTTCTCCAGCGCTTCGATCTCCTTCAGAAAGGGCGAGCAATCCTTGCCGCGCGTGTTGTAGTATTGCAGATTGCGGCTGATGTTGCCGCAGGCGCCTTCCACCAGCGCGCGCGCCAGCTCCATGCGCCGCGGCCGATGCTGCTGATGCACCACCTGCTGCACCAACAGCTCACCGGAATTGAGAAACTCACGTGGATAAAACGTGCCGCTGTAGAATCCGAAGTAGTTGTAGATATGCACCGGGATCTGCCGGCTGCTGCAAAAGTTGAAAAACTTGCGGTTGAAATCCGCCTCGCCAAACACGTAGATCGCCTCGATATCCTCGATAGGAATGACCTTACGGTCATCCGACTCTTCATAGGCAACCTCCGGGTCGGCCTCCACGGTCTCCGGCTCCGTCTCCACCAGGTCCTCGAAGACAGCCAGGACCTGGTCTTCAGAAAGCTGGGCATAGCGCCGGAAGAAGATGGTGTTTTGCTTCCGGCTCAGGCGTCCGGGGTTGAAGATGTAGTAATTTCTGGACAAGGTTCTCTCCAAATAATGGCAGTAGCAGTTGGCAGTGGCAGTGGCAGTAGCAGGTGGCAGTAGCAGTGGCAAACTGCCACTATCTTTTCCCTGCCAACTGCCACTATCTTTCCCCTGCCAACTGCCACTGCAAACTGCCACTGCCTACTGCCACTATCTTTTCCTGCCACCTGCTACTGCCTACTGCCACTGAACCCTAGCTCCAACACAATTCCCGATAGGAGCACTGCCGGCAGAACGTAATTTTCTTTGCCTTCGGAGGCTGTGGTTGCTCGATGATTTTCTTGATGGCATCTATTTTCTCCGCCAGTTGCTTTACATCCTGCTCGCTGAGCTCGAGTTCTACGCGCTTGCGTTGTTTCGGGAATTCCAGAATACCTTTGCGCTGGCCCAGGCCATGTTCTTTGAGCACGTGCAGATAGTATTTTAATTGCCAGATATGTGCTTGTTCGGCGCGGTCGGATTTCTTGACTTCATGGATGTAGCCGTCGGGGGTGATGCGGTCGAGTTTGATGCCAGCCAGCGTGAATTCTTCTTTGGATGTATCTCGTGTGTAGTGCTCTTCATGTGTGAGTCTGCCAAGGGCCACCAGATCGGAGGTGTGCTCCATGTCAAGGTCGTGGGCAAAATACCACAACTCGGTATGGCAGATGTGGTAGTAGTTCATCATTACACCGGTGATGGTGCGGGATTTTTGTGAGGCGTCGGTGATCATGGGTCGCATTCACTCAGGACAGAAGAA
>CAZVSL010000901.1:0-1941 GCA_964629935.1 uncultured Calditrichaceae bacterium
AGAGCAAAGCAAATCAGGAATCTATACGCCAGACGTTGAGCGAGATGGAAAAAGATGTTGAGCGATTAAATAAGATCACGGCGAGGTTTTCTCAAATTGGCTCGAAGACAGATTTGAAAGAAACGCCCATCGCAGCGGTCACTTCTGAAGTGGTGAGATATTTCCAGCGTCGGCTGCCGCAGTGGGGTAAGAAAGTGGCTATCGAGCAGAAGTATGACCTGGACGCTTGCGTTCCTCTCAACCGCGAGCTTTTTGAATGGGTGATCGAGAACCTGGTGAAGAACGCGCTCGACGCCATCGAAAAGGAAACGGGCAAGATCAGTATTGAACTGGGAGAATTGCGCAACGGCCGCTACAAGATTTTTATCGATATTTCGGATAATGGCCGGGGCATTGAAGCCTCCAACAAGAAAGATGTTTTCAAACCCGGATACAGCACCAAGAAGAGAGGATGGGGGCTTGGGTTGAGCCTGGCGAAACGCATCGTTGAGGATTATCACGGCGGCCGGCTCATTGTGAAGGAGTCGAAATTAAACCGGGGTACCACCATGCGTATCATGCTCTGATATCCTGCGGTCGCTTGGAGTGCAATACTTTTGTATTGCACTCTTGCACTTTTCTCGTCAGGTAAAAACCTCTTCGGCTACTTTGGGCAGGACAAAACTGAAACATGCGCCTTTGCCAACCACGCTTTCAACCCAGATGCGCCCGTTGTGCCTTTGGATAATGTGCTTGACGATGGATAGCCCCAATCCCGTCCCGCCAAGCTCACGCGAACGCCCCTTATCAACGCGATAGAAACGTTCGAATATACGCGGCTGGTCATCGGTAGGTATACCGATGCCGGCGTCTTTCACCGATACCTTGATTTTATCTGCCAACTCCTCAACTGAGACGGTGATTTCTCCACCGCTTGAGCCATACTTGATGGCGTTGTCAATCAGGTTGGCCAGGGCGGACTCCAGCTCGCCAGGCAGGCCCCGAACCGGCGAGACATCATCTGCAAGCTCGAGGTTGAGATGAATGTTGCTTTTCTCCAGGATGTTGCTGAAGTTTTCAGCTACCCGTCGACATAATGTCGTCAGGTCGATCAATTGCAGCTCTTCTCCCGGCTCGATAGATTCCAGTTTTGACAGGCTCAACAAATCTTCGACCAGCTTTGCCATACGGTCTGAGTGGCGCAGCACTGTTTCCAAAAAAAGCTGTTGTTTGTCCGTTTCGATGGCGTCGGTATCGAGCAAAGTCTCAACATAGCCCTTGATCGCTGTTAGCGGCGTTCTTAATTCATGGGAGACATTGGCCACGAAATCCCGTCGCACCTGCTCAAGATGCTGCAACTTTGTTATGTCATGGAATACAGCGACGACCCCAGACTCTGCGTCTTTGGGAGCAAGAATCGCGATATGCGCCTCCAGACTTTTCTTTATCGGACTTAGCAGTTCCAGCGTGACCACCGTATCTTTTTTTTCCTGGATGGCTTTTTCCAGCGCGGTCAGCAATTGTGCATCGCGGAACACTTCGCGTATGGACTGGCCAATGATCGGCTTGTGAACGTGAAAAATCAATTCGAAGGAATGGTTGGTGAGCAATATCTTGCCGGTATTATCTGACACCATGACGCCTTCAACCATACTGTTGAGGATGGCGTGGAGCTGGTCGCGTTCCTGAGTGATCTGTGTCATATTTCTCTGCAGGTCCGCAGCCATCTGGTTCAAGGCAAGGCTCAGATCCGCGAGCTCATCGCTGCCATTTTCCGCAACCCGCCTGGAAAAATCGCCGCGTGCAAAACGCCTTGCCGCAAGCGACATTTCGTGCATGCGGTCTGTTATGTATTTTGACACGACAAAACTTGCAACAAGCACCAGCAGGAAAGCCAGCCCGCTTGCCAGCCAAATCAGGTTTTGGATGCGAGAAACAAATTCATCTATTTCCGAAGTCGGG
>CAZVSL010000902.1:0-658 GCA_964629935.1 uncultured Calditrichaceae bacterium
CAGCAATTCGCGCACCCCGGCGACGCCGTTGTTTTGCGCCGCAGCGCTGGCGGTTTTCACAGTCTTGCGCAGGTGGAACAAGCGATCCAGCGCATACACCAGGCCGTTCTCTTCGTGCATCCGTACAAACAGACCGCAAGCAAACCCGCAGGTTTGAAAAGAGGCTTTAAAGCGCCCGGCCGCCAAATGCGTCTGCATCTCCCGCAGTTGGCTCATGATGTCGGCCAGCCGCACTGCGAACTGCTTATCCGCTGTGTATGCTGCCGGTGGATTTTGTTGATACTGCTGCTGTACCTGCTTCCATAAATCGATGGCATTGTTCAGATGCGCCAATGCCGTTTGCTGTTTTTCGCTATCCGGCGCTTGCATCAATTTCTGCACCAGCGCGCAATATTGGCGCATCTCCGTGCGGCTGTGCGCTACCGCTGTATCAAATTCTTTCAACGTCTCGGCAGCGGGAGCTGGAATTCCACCGCCCGCCAAATTTGTGTATGCAATGATGAAGATGAGTGTGACGATCAACTTTTGGATAGCTCGCATTTGACTTTCTCCGCATTGACAATCTAGTGAAATCGAAATTTAATTTGTCGCCTCGCTCAGCTTGCGATGCAACCCACTCAGTTTGCCAGAGAAGATTTCGCGAACTGCCTCTTCATTC
>CAZVSL010000902.1:668-1612 GCA_964629935.1 uncultured Calditrichaceae bacterium
AGCACCTCGGCTGGCGACAAATCGGATTTAAGTAATGTGTCCACTGCACCGTGCAGCATGCCCGCAATGGCATCTTTAGCAGCATCCTCTTTCATCCCGAATTCCTGTGCCAGGCGCTGCAGCTCCAGCCATTGAAACCAGAAATAGGTTGGCCCCATAGCAGCGATAATAGCGCAGGCCTCCAACAGCTTCTCGTCGACTTCCGGCGCCGCGCCCCAATGGTAGAAAAAGTGCAGCAGCCGGGCCTTGTCCTCCTGCAAAATCGCGCTATGAAACGCCACGGGGTTGTACCCTTTGTTGATGATGGACGGTGCGTTGGGAATTATGCGTACCAGGCGATCAAATCCGCCAAGTCCGGCCTGTAATTTCTGAAAGGAGAATGTCGGCACAAACGAGACCAGGACGGCCGATTCCGCCATCTCACCGCGCAGTTCCTTCAGCACCGACGGCGCTGCCGGCGGATGTACGGCCAGAAAAACGATGTCAGCACCGGCCGCTTCGCGATTGTCGGCGGAAATAGAAATCGACTCCGGTGAAATGGCTTGTACTTTTTTTAGATTTGCTTCATTGGGGTCGGCGACCACAATTTGGGCGGGCAGCGCGTGGCGGTTCTTCAGCGCCTGCAACAGCAGAAAGGTAATCCTTCCCCCTCCGATAAATCCGATAGTTTGCGTGCTTTTCATTTTGTTCTTCCTTTATGATAAGTCTGCCTTGAGCGGCGGGTCATCGCAACACCGCGGCCGCGAGATTATCACTCTGGCATCGCCGTTCCGTGCGACAGGCGAGAACACGCGCCAACTCCAGTGTGTCCGTCTCGTTGGTCGGCAGCCGATCGGCTAACATTCGCAGCAGTTCTATTACGCATGGATCGTCGGGTTCACGATTGAGTCGATAGCGTACCCACCGACCATCCTTTTCGTCCACGATGAAACCGGCGTCGCGCA
>CAZVSL010000902.1:1622-1939 GCA_964629935.1 uncultured Calditrichaceae bacterium
AATCGACAGGTGCTTGGAAACCGTGCAAAAGGCCAGATGCAGCACCTCGGTGATTTCGCAGACGTATAATCCCCGCGTTTCCAGCATCTTCAGGATGCGCAGCCGGTTTTCGTCGGCCAACGCCTTAAATAATCTTGCTTCTTTTCGCATGGGATTGCTCCCTTTCCAACCGTCACGTCCAACCCTGTCAGGGTTCGGAACCCTGACAGGGTTTCTCTCATGACACCGTCGTGAAAATCAAATACACTCCGCCCAGCAGTACCAGAGCCCCGCAGACACGCTTCAGCCGCACCACCGCTTTCGAGCTGCCGCTCCAG
>CAZVSL010000903.1:0-1935 GCA_964629935.1 uncultured Calditrichaceae bacterium
ACAGGCGCTCAGCTTCAATTTCGACACCGCCGAGCTGCACCATTTTTTCACGCATGGCGAAATCGTGCGTGAAGGTTTGACCGCCGACCACGGCGACGGTCTCTATGATCTCTTCAAAACCAATGCGGGCGGCGCGAATGTCATAGGTTCCGGGCGCCAGGTCGTTGAGCTCATAGGCGCCGGTGGAATCCGTAACATCTCCAATCGTTCCCTGCAGCAGATGAATGTTGACATGGGCCAATGGTTGTCCTGTGGTTTTCTCATAAACCCGGCCCTGGATCGTGGCAGTATCTTGCCCGCCTGCCAGAGGCGGAGATGAGAACAGGATGAAAAAGAAAAAGCCCGCGTAAACGAAGTTAAAGAGACGCATAACCTCACTCCGGTAACAGTAGCAATATTTTCAGAGCAAAGACCTGGTCCTGCCGAATATAGGTGAGCCAGCTTGCATCCGGAGACCAGGATGGCTGCCTGCCGCCATTGATGATCAAACGCGGCGCGGAGCCGTCTGGCCGAATCAAATTAATGCCGCCGGAGGCCTCTCCGGCGATGTTTTCGCCGAATACCGGGTGCGCCGCGGACCAGGCCGGATCCGTCAGACCTCGGTTGATGAGTTGCTGCGATACAACCAAACTGGAATCGGTTTCGAATATGCGCAACCGGCCGCCATTGTTGGCGATAAAGCTGTTGCCAGCCGGCGACCACGCTGGCTGGCGCAGGTTAACTCCGATAAATGGCGCCAGATTGATCACATCCTGGCTGCCGACCAGGTTGAGATAAATGCTGAGGTCATCATCGAAGACCAGCAGCGTGCCATCGGGTGAGACTGCCGGGTTGCGTTCATTCCCGGGTCGCTCTGCCGGTCCGAACATGGGGCGCGCGATTCCCTCCGGATAATCAGCCAGCCAAAGCGTTTGCCGAAAATCGACCGTGTCTTTGAATTGTCGCGAGAAAACCAGAGTCTCGCTATCCGGAAACCAGGCTGGCGTCAGGTCGCTGTATTCCTGCGATAGCCGGGTCACCTCTGTGATCGATGAATCATCCAGGGAAATGACCCCGATGATGGCATTTTCGACAACGTCGGTCTGAATGAGCGTATTCTCGTCCGGCAGCCAGACAGGAAAAGGTTGTGCAATCGAAGTCGTGTTGAGCAGGACGCCCGCCGGCGATGAGATCCTAATGCCTTCCGTCGTGCGGTACGCAATGCGCGAGCCGTCGGAGGACCATGCTGGCCGATTGGCTTGCAGCAGTGGGCTGGTTATGTTGATCTCCTGACTATCGCTCAGGGTATAGACCCAAACCGAGGTCGTATCGTTGCGCGTCGAGGTGTAAGCGATCTGATCGCCATCGGGTGACCAGACAGGGTCGCGGTTGCGCACAGAGTCCGGCGTCAATTGCTCGATTTCGAAGGCGGTCAGGTCTACGGTATTGATGGCGCTAAGGGTATCGAGTCTGGATTCGAATACGATCGAGTTTCCGTCCGGCGACCAGTCAGGATTCAGCTCATCGCCCGGCAACGTGGTGATTTCGGTCGCGCCGCCGCCGCTGACAGAGACCGTCCAGACACTCAGACTGTTGCTGCTGCCCCTGGCACTAAAGGCAATCTGGTCACCGACAGGAGACCAGACAGGCGCTTCGATGTTCTGCCCGTCCGGGTTCAGCACTGTGGTTGCGCCGTTTTGCAGGTTGGCGAGCACAAGCTCTGCGGTTTCGTTTCGGACGTAGACCAGGTGGATGGCATCCGGTGAGATATCAAACTGTCCTGCAACAACCTCGCGCGGTACGAATCCGAGAATCGTTGGCGCATCGCTGCTAAGCGGAAAGGTGAAGACCTCTGTGGAGTTGAACGTGGCGGAATAGGCGACCTTCGAGCCGTCCGGGGACCAGGCCGGATCGTTTTTTCGTGAGGGCCCGCTGGTCAGCTTGATTGCATCCTCG
>CAZVSL010000904.1:0-1929 GCA_964629935.1 uncultured Calditrichaceae bacterium
AACCCTGTAAGGGTTTCACAATAGCGATACTAACCCATCGGTTGCACAGCAAAGATGCTCTGCCAAAACAGAACAAACATGTAGAAACCCTCCTCAGCGAATGTCACCTTTTTATCATGCGCCCTTTGATTAAGTTGATATTGTGGTTTATTCACGAATCTGCTTTTTTAGCTGAACCATCAGGCTAATCTCAGGCAAGACGGCTAAAGCCGCCTTCAGGCGGGTTTAATTACTTGTAGCCGCAGGATTTATTCTCGGCGGAGGTGGCGATTTGCGAATAATGTCAGGTTAGCGGTCTAAACTGCATCTATGTGCGTGGATTAGCGGTTCAATCAGTAACCTGGCGCGCTTCTTTTAATTCAGCAAGCCCCATCCTTGCATCCGCAAGGTAGGACAATTCTCGGTCTGCATTTTGCCATTGTTCGATAAAAGCCCGGTACCGCTGGCGCGCCTGTGACGTGTTGCCTGCCTTTTCGTAAAGTCTGCCAAGCTCATAATCGATAGTGGACCTGATGAGAAAATAGTCGAAAGCATCGCCAGCCATATAATAAAGCTGAGTATCGATAAGATTGCGGAAATGCTCGTAGGTTTGGATGGCACGCTCAAGGTCCCCGGCCAGCTCGTACGCCTGTGCGCGCAACTGGTGATGGCGCGGATAGTAATGCACCATCGACGGCGCTCTTTGCAGCTCCGATAGCGCCTCATTGCTTCTGTTGTATGCAATGGCCAGCTCTGCCCGTAGCAGACGATAGAAGTGCAGATAATAGGCGTCGTAGTCATTGGTTCGAATGAAATCCTGAATGGCCGCTGCGGTCGATTCTGCTGCAGCGTGGTTTCCTTGCCACAACAACGTCACGCCAGCCACGTAATCCCACAACACCCGGCCGGGATTGATTGTGCTGGCGTAAACCTGGCTGGCATATTCCCTTGCCTGCGATACGGCTGTCAGCGCTTCTTCAAATTTTCCCTGCGCCGCCAGCAATCTTGCCAGCTCCAGATAAGCGCGCAAAGCTTCGATTTTCTGTCCGGCATCCAGAGCAAATTCGGCCGCCTGCCTGAATTTGGCCCCCGCCTCGCGGTAACGGCCTTCATAGATGTAAGAAAAGCCGATGTTCTTGCTCACCCATGCCTGCTGTGAAGGGTCCACGTCGAGAGTCTTCAGCATATTTTCTCTGGCGCCATCTGCATCTCCCTGAAACAGCAGCGTGTAACCGATAAGCAAGTATATTTTCGAGGCCCATTCCGGATTTCTTTTCAGGCCTGCTTTACAAATCTCCATCGCCTTGTCATGCTGTCCGGCCTGGGTGTATATATCCCAGGCGGAGTCATAGGCATTAGCAATATCCGGCAGCAATTCCATGTTCCTTCACGCTGGCCCTGGCTGAATGCCGCTCCGCCTGCTGCAATATGCGCTGAACGTGCGACAGGTCCACCAGCGGGTCGATGGTGTTGTTGCCTTCGCGGGCCCAATAGAGATAGGCGAGCGCAAAAGTAGAGTCGATGGCGAGGGCGTTGCGATAATTGTTGACCGCCTCTACGAACTCGCGCCGCCAGGAATGTTCGCGTCCCTTTTGATAGTACTTGTATGCTTCAAATGAATTGGTGGTAACGTCTGCCACACGCAGGAGCCTGCCCTCGCCCGCCGGCGAGCTGAGACCGAGCCGCGCGCTGAGCTTTGCAGTCAGAACGTCGACCATGGAAAAAACATCTTCAACTTTCTCGCCCTCCACCATCTCGGAGAAAATGATGCCGCCGGTCCTGACATCGGCGAGCTAACAGTTTATGCGGATTTTTTCCCCTATCTGAATGATGCTGCCGAGCAGTATGGTGTTGACGCCGGCTTTGGTGATCAACGTTTGGCCAACAAGCTTGGCTAACCCGAAATCCATGATCTTCACCCCGTAGGACGTCTGTCCAACGGGGTGAACC
>CAZVSL010000905.1:0-1923 GCA_964629935.1 uncultured Calditrichaceae bacterium
GCTCAAGACAGGCTGGAGCCGCACGCACCAGTTTGTCCGCCGGCTGCCCGGCTTCTTTCAATACACGGATGGCCGTGACTTCTGGGTGCTGGCCGACGGCCGGGCTATCGAACCCGGCTTTGCCGAGCACTGGGTTGGCGGCGTTACCCTTGGCAATCGCAACCTCTCGCTCGACCTGGAGTACTATGAAAGCCATCAGCAAGATGTACTCGAAGGTATTCCGGCCGTACAATATATGGCGCCACAGGAGCGCACAGCGATCTATGACAACAGCACCGGCCTGGCGCGCGGCCTCGATGTGCTGCTGCAAAAAACCGGCGGCCGCTTCAGCGGTTGGATCGGCTATAGCCACAGCAAAACCACCATCGAGGCCGACGTGCAACAGCAGGTGCAGGAGTTTCCGGCCAATCAGGATATGCGGCACAAGCTCAACCTGGTGGGCAGCTTTGCGCATCGCGGCTGGAACCTTTCTGCCACCTGGAGTTATGCCTCAGGCGCGCCATTCACTGAGCCACAGCCGGAGAGCACAAATACGCCGGAATTCGGAGAACTCGTGCGTCTGGTTGCTCCAGCCCGGCTCAACGCCGGCCGTCTGCCAGCCACTCATCGTCTGGACCTGAGCCTGACCCGTGCTTTCGAGACCAGGCATGTCTCCGGCCATATTGGATTTTCGCTCTACAATGTTTACGACCATGACAATATCTGGTACCGCAATTATGTTCTGGAAAATGGTGAGGTGGCGCCGGATGATGTCATGGGATTGGGAATGACGCCGGGGATTTCCGTGGATTTGCGCTTACGCTGAGCTGATTTCTTGTAGATACGAGGAACCTCTGCCCTCTGAACCTCCTGATTGTTATGACCCTGTGTTAGCAATTACATTGAGAGAACTTCACGAAGAACTCACTCCTATTTTTAATTGCAGTGTCTGCTAACAACAAAATTAGGAGGTTATCATGAAGAACTTCTTCTCTTTGGACCATGTCCTGATGGTTATGGTTGGCATCATTGGCAGTCTGATCTTTGCTGACTCAGCATCAGCACAAGTTTGGACGGATCAGAATAGCCGCATATCGACCTTTGTTTTCGCCATCAAAGCTGTTGATGAAAATACCGTTTGGGCAGGGGCAGAAAACGGCGTCTTCTTGAGAACGATCGATGGCGGTACAAACTGGACTGCGGTCACAGTGCCCGGTGCAGAGACGATCAATTTTCTTTCCATTGCTGCCATTGATCCAGACACAGCCTACTTTGCCGGAGCGAGTTTCAGCACGATAGATACGCGCATCTACAAAACAACCGACGGCGGATTGAACTGGGAATTGCAATATCAAAACACATCGCCCAGTGCGTTCATCAATTCGATCGCGTTTTGGAATGAAACCGATGGGATAGCTGTTAGCGATCCCGTCGATGGCAGTTTTGTCATTCTCACCACCACGGATGGAGGTGCTCACTGGAACCAGACACCAGCCGAAAATATCCCGCCACCTCTTCCAGGCGAATTCGCTGGTTTCGGCGATGGCGGCGGTACGCCGGTGGCTGTAGCGGGCAGCAGCCATGCCTGGTTTGGAACAGCCTACGGAACCGCCTCAAACGATCCAATTCGCGTCTTCAGGTCTACGGATCGAGGACAGTCCTGGACGGTTGCCAACACAACACTCGCCAACGATGGCCAGTTTCGCGGCATCTCATCCATGGCGTTCAAGGATACGCTTAACGGCTTCGCTGGCTCGTCTGGTTTTGGCACTGCCGGCGCCGGGAACACATTAGCTGTAACTGCAGACGGCGGCCAAACCTGGACCAACGTTGAGAACTTCGTTCAGACCGATTCGCAGGTGGGCACGCTTGTGTATGTACCCAATACTGCGTTCCGGCTTCTGGTGGCAAGCACGCATGGCGGTGCTGTCTATTCCGATGATG
>CAZVSL010000906.1:0-1917 GCA_964629935.1 uncultured Calditrichaceae bacterium
GCGATCGGCTGCTTCAGGAGCATAAGCGCTGGCAGGCAAGCCTTGGCAATTTCGGGCAAAAGGTGGACGCCGGACTCAATGAGCTGCGCGAACAGGATGTCATGCGGCGCCTCTGGGCCCTCGACCATACTGTCTGGAGCGAGGACCCCACAGAGATCAGCAACCGCCTGGGCTGGCTGAGCTCGCCGGAAACCATGCCGGAAAATGTGCCCCTGATTGAGAAGTTCGTGGATCAGGTGCGGCAGGCCGGTTACACCCATGCGCTACTGCTGGGTATGGGCGGCTCCAGCCTGGCGCCCGAGCTGTTTCGCCTGACATTTGGCGTAAAAAAGGGCTACCTCGATCTGGCTGTTCTGGACAGCACGGATGCCGAAGCCGTCCTGGCATACTCAGACACGCTCGACCCGGCCAAAACGCTGTTTGTCGTATCCACGAAATCCGGGACTACGGTTGAGACGCTTTCCTTTTTCAAATACTCCTACAATCTCACCCTCGAGGCTGTCGGCTCAGAGCAAGCTGGCGAACATTTTGTGGCCATTACGGACCCCGGCAGCAGCCTGGAGCAGCTTGCAAAAGAGTTGAAGTTCCGCAAGACATTTCTGAACAATCCGGACATCGGCGGCCGTTATTCTGCTCTGTCCTATTTTGGCCTGGTGCCGGCCGCGCTCGTCGGCGCGGACGTGGGCCGGTTACTGGAGCATGCCGCTACCATGGCCTGCAATTGCGAAGGGTGCAACTGTCCGGTTGAGGGCGACAACTCCGGCGCCTGGCTCGGCGTTATACTCGGCGAGCTGGCCGCCGCCGGACGGGACAAACTAACGGTGATTTCGTCACCCGGGATTTCAGCCTTTGGCGCATGGGCCGAGCAGCTCATCGCTGAGAGTACCGGCAAGAACGGAAAAGGCATTGTGCCTGTTGATGGTGAAAAACCGGCCTCTCCCGAAGCATACGCTGATGATCGCTTGTTCGTCTATTTGAAACTTGGAGATGATGCCACCCATGATGCGAAAGTGGAGGCTCTGAAGGATGCCGGCCAGCCGGTCGTGACCCTGCACCTGGAGAGTCAATATGACCTCGGCGGCGAGTTCTTCAGATGGGAGATTGCTACCGCCGTGGCCGGCCAGCGTTTGGGAATCAATCCTTTCGACCAGCCCAACGTGGAGTCAGCCAAGAAGCTTGCACGCAAGATGGTGGATGAATACAAACAAAAGGGCGAGCTGCCAGCCATGACGCCGGCTTTTACTGCCGATGCCATCGAGGTGTATACTGATTCTGAAGCCACTGAATTGGGTGAAGCCCTGAACCACCTGTTCGCCGAAGCCACAACCGATGGTTTTCCGCGCAGCTACGTGGCGCTGCAAGCCTACCTGACGCCGAAACCAGAAACCGAGGCCGCGTTGCAGCAGTTGCGACTCAGGATCCGCGACCGGTTTAAGTTAGCCACCACAGCCGGTTACGGACCGCGTTTTTTGCATTCAACCGGACAGCTCCACAAAGGCGACGCCGGCAACGGCCTCTTTCTGCAATTCACAGGTGAAAACGCACGCGATGCTGGCATTCCGGATAAGCCTGGCGCAGAAACCAGCGGCATAACCTTTAATACCCTGAAAATGGCGCAGGCGCTGGGTGACCGGCAAGCGCTGCTGCAGGAAGGCCGCAAGGTGATTCGTTTCCACCTGAAGGGCGACCCGGTGGCCGGTTTGCAGCAAATCGCCAGTAAGATTGGCTAATCCACTGTCCGGATTCGTAAATCGGGATCTGATATTTTTGCCAGATTTCCGGTTTGCGTTTCCCATGCTTCACGTTTGCTTGAACAAAGCAGACTATAATGAATCAAACGGAATGACAATAACCAAACATAGGCGCTTATATCCTTATGATACATGCCGTAATCTTTGATCTCGACGGCACGCTGGT
>CAZVSL010000907.1:0-1915 GCA_964629935.1 uncultured Calditrichaceae bacterium
GCCTGCGCCAGCATGTTAAAAAAACTCGAAAAATCAGCATCACGTTTCTGTTTCCGGCACAGGTATTTGGCCAGAATCTCCCTGGCGCGTCGCCTGGCAATGGCGGCGTCTACCTCAGGTATGCGTTGCTCATCAAAGCTAGATCTTTCCCGCAGCGCCGGCAGCTCATCCACTGCACAGGTTGCGATCAGGATGCTGCCAGGATACCTTTGTTGCCAGATCAGCCATTCCCGCACATTCAAAAAGCGACTGAGGCGGTGCACCAGGAAGAGATGCCTGGTTTCCGGCTGCTCCGGCGGCAGGGGTATCATGGGATCCTGAGTTGGCGTGAGGTAAGTGACTTGCATCCGGCTTTCTCTGCCGAAGCGTGCAAAGGTCTGCAACTTTCGTAACGCTGCCGGTTCTGCGTGCGAGCGATAGCTTAACAAGACCGGTTTCGCTTCCGGGGCTCTTGCAATACAACACCATCGCGTCCGAACCCATTCGAAAAGTTCCTTCGGATTGAGTTTTTCCAGCCCCCATACTTCCTCCGGATTGGGTCGAATATCTTGAATTGTCATGATGGTGACTCCAATTGATTCGAAACTTGAGGTTATGGTTTCGATTTCTCACAAAAAAAAGAAAAGAGCAACTCACTGCGCGGCGGCAGGCCGCCTCAGGAATGCTCCAGGAGATCAAAAAAAGCCGACGTTCGGTCGGCCCCGTATAGAGACAGTCAAGAGTTTGCCTTTAAGCCACATCTCCCATACCCGGATGGTCCCGCAAGAATTCACGCATTTCCTGCTTTAGCAGAGTAAGGCGCGAACTAATATTCTCCGGTTTATCTTCAGGAAATGTTTCCTGCAGATAATCGCGCAGCTCTTCGGGAGAATATTTGTTTTCACGGGTGAGAATTTTGTAGGCAAACCAATATCGGGAGACGCCGGCCTCGAGATCTTCCAGGCGCTCGCCAAAATAGAGTACTGCCGTGAGTGTTGCCTGGGTCTTCGGCTTGTTGTCCAGGTAATCGAGAAACTCCTGCATAGCTCTCCTTGTCCATTCCACTTCCGCCTGAAAGTCGTAAAGCTCATCTACGCGTGTCAGCTCATCTTCCAGCATCTCGGTGCGCCATAATGTATCATCTTCATCGCAGTTGATTTGATCGAGACTTACGACTTGTGGCCTCTTTTTGCGATTCAGGTCGACCATAAGATTACGCGCCATGTTCATGATATAGCCTGCCAACCTGGCATTAATGCTGCTCTCCTCCAGCAACCATTCAGGTGGATTGTCCAACATTTCGATGATGCGCATCTTGCAATCTTGCAAGAAATCATCTTTCAATATGCCGGATTGGCGGGCTGTGCCGGCATAGTAGAATCGCGCCACGAGACGATTTACCCATGTCCAGAATCCCGTCTCCGGGTCGTTGAGAATAGAATTCCGCCGGGACGCATCAGCACACCGAGCAACACTCGCCAGCAATCTTACAAAACATTGTGGGTCGTCTGATGAGGACATGGGCTCATCCTGATAGTACATTTGGCAAAACACCTTCAGCGCTCGAATGAAGTATCTCCGGAATCACGCCCCCACGCGATAACGGAATGCTGGCCAGGGGTGTCAGGTCAAACGATGCTTTTCCAGCTTACCACTCATACCGCTTAAGGTGATGGCATTGCGCCAGTTCTCACAAAGTTATTAGCCAATTCAGAAATGTCAGTCATAGTAACAAACCTCCATGTCCCGATCATACCTTCCATGAAATCCATTAAGTGCGATTCAGGCTTACATCATAATAGACGAATCAATTGCGCGAAATTAAAATGGAAATGGGAAATTTTTCTGCAAGGGATGGGGGACGCAGCTTGATATCCATCCGCGGCTCCAGGCCATCGGATGGATGTCAAAGCAATGCACTCTGTGCTTTTAGGTC
>CAZVSL010000908.1:0-1906 GCA_964629935.1 uncultured Calditrichaceae bacterium
CTGCAGGGCCAGGACCGAACCTATCAGGAACGCCATGGCGACCACGATGCCGACGGCGCTGGCGCCTATCAAAACCGCCTGATTGACGAATTCACCCTTGCGAAACGTCTTGCTGCGAAAAAGGTCAGCCACGGACCAGTAAAAAATATCCGACATAAGAAAAAAGAAGTTCTTCAAGGATTGCGAGAAGAAATGATGGGTGGTGTGGCCAATGGTTTCCAGCAAACCCACATCGCGGGGCTTTTCTGCCGGCTTTTTTTCTGTAACGGCAAACGTTTCGAGTACATTTCGAATCGCTTCTGAGCCGCCTTCAGACGCCACTTCTACGCCCTGCTCCTGCATCCGCTTGCGGATATGCTGCAGAACCACGACGCCGGCACTGTCCAGGCGCTGCACCTCGTCAAGATTGATGCGCAGGGTATCGTATGGATAACCGCGCAGGTCACGCAGGAGCTGCGGCAACACATGGTCAACAGCGGACAGGTCAAACGCCTTGCTCAAATAGAGCACGTCTCCAGCAAGCTGATAGTGGGAGGAAGCTTCTCTTTGCCTGGGTGAAAAGTTCATGTCAGGTGGGGGCTCCTATTTGCTCATCGCGCTTGCTTCTCTTTTCTGCAAATAGGCCGTTATTTTTTGGGCCAGCATCTTGAGTTGGTCGTGATATACGCGGCTGATTTCTGCAGCGAACAAGTTAAGGTCGCGTTCTCCCAGAAGCAGCTCTTTATTTGCCGTATGCGTCACCACGATCCGTCTGGAAAGATTCTCTATGAAATCGAAGCGGAGGTTGAGGTGTGCGCTCAGGACATCTCCGTGCTCAATAACCTCAAGTTGCCTGATCTCGGTTTGCAGCATGTACTCGGGCGTGGTCTGCCAAACCCGGCTGGAGGCAAACGCGAAAATTCGTTTGCGTTGAAAGAATGTTTCGATGAGCTGTGTCAGCGTTTGACCGGGCTGGGTTGCCCATTTATGATGGGCATAGTAACGCAGTTCATGCGTGCGGGTTCGCAAGGCGATACGCGTGCCGGCGAAGGCCGGGTGGATTTCGACAGGTGCGATCTCACAGGAAGTCGCGCTTATGGGATCCTGCTGCACCTGCGTTGAGTCCGCATAAACCGGCAGCTCGAGCAAATAGTATTCTTGCCTCACAGCTTTCCGCCCCAGACAGCCCGTCAAAACACAGAGAGACAACAGAACAGACCAGTACATTTGATGGTTCATTTTGATTACTTCTCCAGATGTTTGTCCGGTGCATCACTCACATGTGTGCCGCGAAGCAGCACCGACGGATCTTCCTGAATCAGCAGAGAGGCCTGGTTCAGGTTCTCCAGTGTGGCTTGCAGTTGCCGCATGCTGGTATAGAAATTTGCACTGCCGCGTTCGATATCTTGATCGACCTGGCTCAGCAGACCGTTTGTGCGCTCGATCACTTTTCCAAATTCCTTGATCAGGTTTTCAAGGTTGGCTTCTTTTAATTTCAGCGAGATGTCACGTGTGCTGGACAAGATTTGCGCCACTGTATCGCTGTAGACGATGCTTCTCACTTTGGCGGCGCTTTCCTGCAGCAGCCGGCTTGTTGTATCCATACGCGCTGTAATTTCGCGGGCGGAAGCGATGGTCTGGTTGAGGCCCTGGCGGTTTTCGCCTAACATTATTTCTATTTGTTCAAAGGCCGCCGCGGCATTATCAATCATTTCGGTGATTTTTTGCAGATTTTCACGTTGGGTAAGTTGCTGCAGGTTGGTGAGCACGCGCTCCATCTTTTCAGCAATAACTTCGGCCTTGCCCGTGATCTCTTCAGTGGAGCCGGCTTCGATATAGCCGCCTTCTTCCAGCAGCGGCGCATCTTTGCTTGCGCCGCGAATCTCGATCATCTTGAGTCCCGTAATACCCAACGAGACAATATCTG
>CAZVSL010000909.1:0-1904 GCA_964629935.1 uncultured Calditrichaceae bacterium
GGCGAGGTATTATGATGCGGAGGTTGGGAGGTGGATGGCAGTGGATCCGTTGGCGGATAAGTTGCTATCTTGGTCACCCTATAATTACACTTTAAATAACTCTGTCAACTATTTTGACCCAGATGGAAAAAGGCCGTGGACAAAAAAAGAGAAGGCAGCTATCTTGGAGGCGATGAGGGAAGCTGATGTCAGATTTTGGACGGCACAAGGTCTTGGTCAAGCAGCTGACTTTGGTGTTAGCATAGCCAACATGCCATCAATCAATGACCCCATTCCCAGTGAGGTCAGGGGAGCAGTGTGGCTGGAACGAGCCAAACTGATGTTCGCCGGTGACGCCGCGAACACTGATTTTATTAATGGCGATGCTGGCGAATATGGTAAGCTTCAGGTCAATTTGTTCGAAAATCCAAAAGATATTGTCATTTCACAAGTCTTCCATACTTTCAAAAGTCAGCGTGTACAAATCAAAGGCCAGAGCTATGACGCTGCGACTGGTCAGATTAAGTATCAATTCACTTCCAAAGATGGGGTTCAGAATGTGATCATAAGGACAGTCACCGTCGAGCAATATAACAGATGGGTAAAAGCGGGGGAAGCTGTGGCATTGGCAGCTCAAGCACAAGCCAAGAAGAATGGAAGAGGTAAAGTGGACCATAATAAGCTGTTCAAACTGTTCGAGAGGGCATTCGAGGCTACCGGACAGAGAGTAGGAGAAATGGGCAACTAGCTTGGCCAGCTAAGCCAATAACTAATCTCTTGGATATACACTTCGATTTGTTTCGCACCAACACTAACAGGAGAGGAGTCGGAAGATGAATCAATCGGTAGGATACACACTAGTATTCGTTTGGATCATTTGCTTTTGCTTGTTTTTCATTCTCGTTCTTAATCACCGTAACCGGGGGCAGCCGAGTATCAAATTATTAGTAAGCTTCTTGCTTGTTTATCTGTTGGCTTTTTATGTGACAATAAGGGGTGGTACTGCTGTACGACTCAAGTATCTGAGTCAGAAGATGGCCCTTATTATGTCCGATTATGTGGTTGATGACGGGACATACCCAAAGAACATAAACGATTTACAAAAGCATTCAATGTATCGACAAACCATCTTCAGTAGCATGTATCCGTTTTCAATGAACTTTGGGTTTAAAGTTATGGCAAGTCACGGTAATACAGAGATTGTGTTCTATGCTTATGGATTTGACAGCGACGATGACAATCTTAGCAAGACTTACGATTTAACATTAGCCAATGCTCTCAATCCTCTTCTTGACGGAGATATCGTTGTGGTGAGAAACAAAACTGAAAACCATTAACCGACTTGCGAGGCGTCACATGCATAGACTTCAAGTGGTTCTCCGTGTAGTGGGCGGTGTCAGTATATTATGCGTGGGCATGATTGTCTACCTGGGTATGAGTACTCTAATCTCCGAATATGCTGCGCCGAATCTGCACTTTGCGGTATCATTTTTTGGCACTTTAGTGTATTTTCTTCTAAGCCTTCACATACTATTGGCGATTTCGTATTTCTTAGGTGTAAGTTTTTACACCAGAGTATTACTTGGATTGATTGCAATTACGATATTGGTAGAGATTAGCAGCGTTTTCTTTATCTAGCTGGCACCAGTCCGTTTGGGCATAATCACCGGTAATGCTGGCGTCATGTGCATCCGCTGATGGTGATGTATTAGGGGATCGCGCTTGCAGTACCCAAACAGGTCAGTTGCGGTGGCGTGTGGTTAGTTTGGGTTACTACGACCGGGCTACTGGCGAGTTTGCGCTATCGAATCCGCGCGGCCGGTTGAGCTGCAGAATGGCAGCAACGTCGCCATCTACCCGGGGATTTTTGCGGGCATAGACTACCGGGTGGTGCACGAGAATACGGGTGTGCGGCAGGAGTTTGT
>CAZVSL010000910.1:0-1069 GCA_964629935.1 uncultured Calditrichaceae bacterium
GAATTGATGGCAGCCAGCAAGAGGGGGTTAGCCGGATTTGTAACATCGAAGATATTGGTCGTACCGAAAGCGCCAAAGTCATACCAGCGGTTGTCTATCACGGCTGCATCGTGGCCATCGGTCCCGCCCTGCCAGATCAGCCTGGGATTTTCTGGATCATCATTCAAATCATAGATGCGCAGAGGCTGAAACTGCGTCTCCAGATACATAAAGCCATCTGCACTGATGAATATGTTGTGCGAAGACCTGAAGCTGCCTACCGCAACGGGCGCGCTCACATCCGAGATGTCCACGATTGCACCCGGCTGCACACCGCCGCCATCAACGCAATAGACGTAGTTTTGCCAGACTTTGACGTCAAATCCCGGAACCGAGGTGATGACCGCAACCTGCTCCGGATTGCGTGCATCGCTCACATCCACGATATAGAAGCCGCTATTCGGATTCTCGCCAGGCAGAAAGCCGCCGAAACCGACGATGGCATATTCCCTGGCAGTGTTCGAATCGACATAACCCCAGACATCGGTCAAACCGCCTTGCAAGCGCAGATTGGCCAAACGCCGGAGCTCAGGACCATCATCGCCGGAAGAGCAAGACAGAGCGAATAAGGCTACAAACATCATTGCAGAGATTCGGGTATGGTGCATTAGTGATTTCCTTAATCAGAAGCAAGCAGATTGGTTTGCGCCGGCGACTTCGGTACCAGACGAAAGACATATAAGCCCTTTTCAATGTCGCTGACGAGAATATTGCCGGAGGGCAGAAACGGATAAACGCCAAACGCACCAACGAAGTTCTCGCTGGTCTTATCAGAGGTATCGAACTCGTCCACCACAGCAAATCCCTGCTCTGGATTTGAGACGTCAAATATCCGAAAGCCGGAGCTATAGTATGAAACAAAAGCCATATTGTCAATGATGTAAAAATTGTGCACGGTGGCAAGGGTGTCCGTATAGTCGCTGACGAATTCCGGGTTTTGCAGATCGGAAATATCCCAGGCCGTGATATCTGCGTTCGTACCCCGCGCGCCCTCGTCTGCGATGAAGAGATAACGGTGGTCGCGGGTCGG
>CAZVSL010000910.1:1079-1902 GCA_964629935.1 uncultured Calditrichaceae bacterium
AGCCGCTGTGGTGAAACCGGATAAACGGCGCCTGGATGCGGCCGCGCAGAAGAGGCTGTGTCGGGTCAGCAACATCGTAGATGCGGGTGCCGTCATTGCCACGAAAATCGTACAATCTATCATCCACCACCGTGGCATCATGTCCAAACTTCTCATCACGCCAAACCACTCTCGGCGACCCTGGGTTGTCGTTCAGATCCATGATGCGCAGACCGGGAAATTCGAGATACATGTAGCCGTCAGCGATATAGATATTGTGCGCAGACGGGAAAGACCCCACTACAACCGGGCTCGTGGGATCGGACAGATCCACAATGCCGCCGTCGCCGCTACCGCCGCCATTGACAGTATACATGTAGTTTTGCCAGGTCTTGACGTCGAAGCCAGGCACGGAAAGCACGCTGGCGACAATCTCGGGATTCTGCGGGTTTGTTACCTCCACGATGCGCACGCCATCGGTGGTTGTGCCAAAGCCAATTCCGACCAGAGCAAACTCGCGGCCGTTGGCATCGACATAACCCCAGACGTCGGCCAGCCCGTCTGACATGGGCAGGTGTGAAACAAGCTCAATGCGCCACTCCGTGGGATTATCGAATGTCGGGCCTGGAGTGCTGCTTGTGTTATCAGCATCAGAAGAACACGCCACAACCACAAAAAGCAAGCAAAGACCTGCAAGATAGAGCTTTGAGGTTACCAACTCAAATTTTGCGGAGATATCCCGCTTCCTGTTCGAATCCGAAAAAACCATACATCTCCTCCATTCATATTTAACCTGAATCGAGCGATTCTCTTGTGCGGGGTGGTTCGGTGTTCAAGCTTCAGC
>CAZVSL010000911.1:0-1902 GCA_964629935.1 uncultured Calditrichaceae bacterium
TGAGGCTTGAACTCCGAACCACCCAACACAAAAGAATCGCTCAATTCGGTATTGATAAATTGAATTGACTTCAAGGTTCATTGCATGGTCAGTCAGATGTCCTCGAAAGCAGTCGGCTGAAGTTGAGAATTCGCAAGCCAATCTATCGCCATTCAGGTTTGAGCGGGTTTGAACTGCTCCGCAATCTCCGCGATGGCTTCAGTAGTTGACAAAATGCGCGCATAGCGATCCCGTAGCGATTGGATGGCTGCGTAGTGCTGCTCTGGTGTCACAGCCGCGCTGGCATCGGCGACCAGGGTGACAAAGAAGCCTTCATCACAGGCATTGCGGACGGCTGTGCTAACACACTCATTGGTATGAACGCCGCACATGAACAGGCTTTCTATGCCCAGATTGCGCAGCACATAGTCGATGGTAGTGGACGCGAACACGCCGCTTGAGGTTTTGTTGAAAATGATCTCGTCATCAACCGGAGCTACCTCCGGCAGGAATTCCGCTGCCTTGGAGCCGGGCGGCGCGTGGATGTTGAGGCGCTTGTGGCCGGGCGAGCGGTCGCGTCCGTCCCTGGTCAGGGATTGGATGCGGGTGTGGATTACCTCGAGCCGGTGCTGGCGAAACACATCCTGCAATTTTCGCACATTCGGAATGACGATGCGTTTCAGACGGTCGAAGTAGTATTCCACGGTTTCCGGCTGCGCACCTTTCAGCACGCCATAGCCTTCGGCTGCATCGAAGTATTGCAGATCGATGCAAAGCAAAGCGGCGTTATGCTTGAGGATGGTTTCCTTGATTTCCGGCACATCTGTCAAGGATTCCCGGTACTGTTCGGAGCGCGGATCTTTAGTCGCCGTCTCCTGCAGAGGCAGTTCGCCTGCGAGGTTTTGCTCTTTTCTTTCTGTCGCACGACTCATGGTTTTTGTCCTATAGCTGATAAGGTGTTTAATAATACATTGGCTCCCTTTTCGATGTCTGGCCAATTGGAATCTTCTTTGCAGGAATGACTGTTGCCATCGATGCTTGGTACAAAGATCATCGCAACATTGGTGAGCGATGCCATGGTCAGGGCATCGTGGGCAGCGCCGCTGGGCAGTCGGCGGTAGCTTAAGCCAAGCCCGGCGGTAATTTCTTCAATCGTATCGGTCAGCTCGCGATTACACTGTACCGGCGTCAGGCCACCGATGGTCTGAATTTTCACGTCGAGCGCGCGCTTGCTGGCTATCTCCCTGAGTTGTGTTTCGAAGGCATGCTGGAATTGCTGCAAATGGCGCACGTCTGTATCGCGCACATCCATGAAAAATCGCACCTCGCCGGGGATGACAGAGATCGCTCCCGGTATGGTTTCAACCCGGCCGATGGTGGCGCGCGAGTGCTCCGAGCCGTACTGCCCGATGGTTGTTTCGATGCCGCTGGCAAATTCAACAAAGCCAGAGAGGGCATCCCGGCGCAGATGCATGGGCGTGGTGCCGGCATGGTTGGCGGCGCCGGTGAGGATAGCACGCCAGCGGAACAACCCGACAATCTCGCTCACAATCCCAATGGAATGCTTCTCCTGATCTAAAATCGGGCCTTGCTCAATATGCAACTCGATGAAGGAGTGAAAATCGCGGGTGGAGCGTGTGGAAGCGATGACGGCTTCACAAGAGGAATTGTAATTGTGTAACGCATCCTCAAGCCGGTAACCATAGTCATCTGTCATGTCGCGCAGTTCCGCCAGTGTGTGCTGGCCGCAGATAGCTTTTGAGCCAAACATGGAGCCAAAGCGCGCTTCCTCATCCGTAAAGGAGATCAACTCCAGCGGTCGTTGCAACGGGATGTTGCACTCCTTTAGCCGGCGCAGGCACTCAAGTCCGCAGACCACGCCCAGGGCGCCATCCAGGCGGCCGCCGCCGGGCACGGAATCGA
>CAZVSL010000912.1:0-1901 GCA_964629935.1 uncultured Calditrichaceae bacterium
TTGCCGCCGCCCCCGGCCCAGGGCCCCTTTCGCGGCGTGGATGGCATTTTTAATCTTTTTGCTTATGTTGCGAATTATGAGCTGGCGACAAAACAGGTGGCGATACGCAGCGGCCAGTTCATTCTGCCACAGGAAGGCGTAACCGAGAAGGGTGAATTTGCCCAGGAAATTCTTTTGAGCAAACGCCTGACCATACGAACCACTGCCATCACAGTTCCGGTCGACGAGCAGAGCTCATCCTTTTTCCTTAGCATCGAAGTGCTGTTGCAGGCCACAGCCAGTCCCGTACAGGTCAACTTTCCCACAGTGGTAAATGGCACCGACTCGCCCCTGTTCATACGCAATTTGCAGACGGGTGAAGTCACGATCATCCCCACACAAATCTTTGGAATTGCCCGCGATAGCATAGAGGTTACCCAGCGCGCACACGTCAGGCGAATCGGCGTGACGCTGGATAATGACGAATTTCCGCCCGGCGAGTACGAGCTCATCCCATATTTGCTGGTACGCAATCCGGAGGTGCCGCCAGCGCTGATCGCAAGCATCGCCCCGGATGCAGAGACGCTTGGTTTGAATTATCTCAAGATACCGTTTGTGCGAGAAGGCGGCCGAATCAAGATCGAAGACTTTGGCCTTGGCGATGAGTAATAGTCCCGCCCAAGGCCGCGAACAAAAATGGTTGCACTTTTGATTGCGATTCTGTATTGTAATTCGATTTGGAATTACAACAAGAATTAGAATACATCAAGTGCCCGAGCTTTCGTTTTTACTACTCGTTTTACTCATCGTCTGCCCCATTCTCTATATCTTGCAAACACTTGTTATCTATGTTGGCACGCATCGGGTTCAATCTGCGGGAACGCCAGGGCAGCCGACAGTTGCAGTCCTGGTTGCGCTACGGGATGAGGAGGCCACGGTCGCGGAGTGCCTACAATCCTTGTTGGAGCTAGATTATCCCCGGACCCATCTGCAAATTTTTCTGATAAATGACCGGTCACGTGACCGTACGCCTGCGATAATCGAAGAGTTTGCCCGAAAGTCGCCCATCATCCGCGTATTACACATCCGTCATACCATTCCGGGAATGTCCGGGAAAGCCAACGCGATTTCACAGGCGCTGGACCAGTGCGACAGCGAGCTAATTCTGGTTACGGATGGCGATTGCCGCGTTCCCGGCAGTTGGGTTAAGGCACACGTCTCCTGCTACACCGAGCGAGTGGGCCTGGTGGGCGGCTTTACGCTTCTCGATAAGAAGGACGACAACACCCGCATTTTCGGCAAGATTCAATCCCTGGACTGGGCGTATTTGCTCTCCGTCGGCAGCGGCGCCATCGGCTTCGGGCTGCCGCTGAGCGTGTTGGGAAACAACTTTTCCTTTCGCCGTGAAGCTTACGAGCAAGTCGGCGGCTATCGCAATATGGGTTTCACCATAATCGAAGACTTCGCCTTGATGAAAGCGCTTGTGCGCCAAACGAAATGGCAGGTTTTATACCCAATTTCGGAAGATATGCTGGTCTATAGCCACCCGATGCCAAACCTCCGGCGTTTTGCAAACCAACGCAAGCGCTGGTCTGCCGGCGGCAAAGAAGTTGGCTGGTATGGCAAATTGCTCATGTTAATTGCGGTCCTGGTGCATCTGGCCATACCGGTTGGATTTTTCACAACGCATGTTCAGCTTGCAGTGGCAGCACTGGCGTCCATATTGGCGGCTGATTTTTGTCTGCTGGCGCGCACAACTGGCATCATCAAGCGCAGAGGGGAAAAACAGGATTATTATAAATGGGTGTGGAAACATAAACACCTGGTGGACGAAATCCTGGAAAATCCGGATTCCGCCCCCAAAAAGTTTTAAAAAAATGAGACACACAATTTTATGCGGAAATCTATTCTTCGGAATCGCC
>CAZVSL010000913.1:0-1894 GCA_964629935.1 uncultured Calditrichaceae bacterium
GGTTGACAAGGCAAGTGACATGTGCAAGGCGCCTGCGCAACAACCGCAGCAGCATAAGGACGCGCCCGGACCGGCTTTTGCCAAGTGTGCCGGTGATTTGAACACTGCTGTGAGCCCCGCCAGCAAATCCTTCCTGGCCCATTATCTTCAATTTAATCTTGTCCCGGGACCGCGCACCCTTGAGTCATTGTCAATGGCTGAAGGCAGCGGCGAATTGCTTGTCTTAGATTCCATCTATCACCCCCCTCGCTCCTGAGATAGGTTCTCTCAAACAATTCCGGCATAACCTGATACGAGATGCAAACATGAGTGCAAAAACGCACATTGCCATGCTTGTGTGAGCATCATGGTGTGCCTTGACCTATCCACCTTAATCAGGAGTAGAAATCATGGTATCACATTTATCTCGGAGCCAAAAGCTATATTGTGCTCTACTCATTGCCATCATCAGCTTCAGCTCATCGGTTCTTGGGGCGATGGACTCATCATCTTTGAGCGGCACAGTTACCACCAAACATGGCCATCCGCTCTCCAATGTCAATGTTTTCATAGAGGGGACCAATCTCGGCAGCGTGACCAATGATGAGGGCGTCTACAAGATAAGCAGCATTCCGGCCGGTGAACACGTCGTTATCGCTCTGTACGTGGGACGCGACTCGCAAAGTCAGCTAATGAGTTTGCAGGCCGGGGAAAGCCGGCAGCTCGACTTTACGCTTGCGGTGAAACCGCTCATTCTTCCCGGCATCGTCGTAACTGCGACGCAAGCGGGAGCGCAGCCTACAACGCTCAACAAGCTTTCGCCGAATGTTGTGCGGCGCAGCCCGGCGCGCGCAACGGGCGAGCTCATCCGGCAAATACCGGGCGTCGAATCCGTGCGCCGCGGGCCCGTGGGTTTGGACCCGGTGGTGCGCGGTTTGAGCGAGACCGAGGTCGGTTCATACATCGATGGCAGTCGCATGTTTCCGGCAGGAGCGCTGCGCATGGATTCGCCCATCAGCCATATCGATCCCAATGCTATCCAGAATGTCGAAGTTGTAAAGGGACCGTATGCTCTGACCTGGGGCGCCGGCAATCTGAGCGCAATCCGGGTCGAGACCGCAAAAGTGCCGCCTGTCTCAGGGCGTCCCTTCAACGCGATCGTGACAAGCGGCTACCATACGAATCTCAACGCTGCTGATGTTTCCGCTTCCGTACTGGGTGAGCAGGGCCGGTTTTCCTATTGGGCCGGTGGCACATGGCGCGAAGGCAACGACTACTCTGCCGGTGACTCGGATGCATCTGTGCCGGGCGACTTCAGATCCCGCGAGGTGCGCACTAAGCTCGGTCTGAAACTAACCACAAAATCAAAACTGACAATCTCTGCCGGCTATCAACGCCAGGACGACATCGATTATCCCGGCCGGTTGCTGAACGCAGATTTCTTCAACTCGTCCAACTTTGCTTTGCGCTGGCAACGGCGCGCGCACAAGAGCGCATTGCAGGAGATGGAGATCAACGTCTACGCCAATTTCGTCGACCACGGCATGGATAACGATGGCAAACCGACGGCCGCCGCAGGCATGTTTCCAAATGGCAATCCGCGGCCGCCGCTCAACATCGCGGTTGACTCAGAGATCAGCGTGGTCGGCGGGCGTCTCGCTGGCAAGCTCGCAGCAGGCGCCTGGCGCCTCGAATCCGGGGCGGATTTTTATGCCACCAACAGAGACGCATTGCGCACGATCTCGCGCCGGGACAACGGCATGCAAATCGCGCAGGATCGCATGTGGGCCGACGCTCAGCTTGCGGTGCTCGGCCTGTTCACACAGGCAAGCCACAGAGTTGCCGGCGGCATGAAACTGACAGCCACAGCGCGTGTGGATTTTGTCAGCGCGGACGCGGACACCGCCAATCCTTT
>CAZVSL010000914.1:0-673 GCA_964629935.1 uncultured Calditrichaceae bacterium
GCTGTCCAAAAAGTCAATTCTCCTGTCATCCCGAGCGTAGTCGAGGGATGACAAGTGTCGTAACAATACGCTACCTTTCTTGACATCAGCAAAAATCCGTGTCTAAACTTCTATAAACATCCATTTATTTCGCAAGTTCATCCACAACAGACCGATTCTCTATCTTGCCAACCGGGTACAGATTTATACTGCTATCCCAGTATGGCGTCTTCTGGTAGAACCAGTTTAGAATCGCGCGTGGATTTTGGCCAAATTCAGGATTGTCTGCTTTCTTCCGTTCAAATTCCTTTTTGAGCTGCTCATCCTTGGCCAGCATGTCGCGCGCCATCGCTTCCATGACGTAGGACTCTGCGTATTCTTTCTGCTCAAAAATGGCGTCGAAAAATCCCCAGTATACAAATGAGTCCGGCGCTTCAGGCTCAAGGATGTGCGCGACCACGCGCGCCGCACGCTGATTCATATCCACCAACGCTGAGCCCGCCGGAAACGTGCGTTCGACTGCCACAGGCTTGGCGTTAAAGCTAACCGGATGGCGGCCCTCAAAGGGTCGTTCCTGCCAGGTGACATTGTCGAAGCGGTATGTGCTGACCTGCAAGGTAACCGCTTCAGTCATGCGCTTGAACGCCACGCCGTGCAAGCTCAGCCGCGCTATAACGTCAGTCCATTCAGGGGG
>CAZVSL010000914.1:683-1890 GCA_964629935.1 uncultured Calditrichaceae bacterium
CTTCCGGCAGCCTGACTGTGACCTCGGGCGCCTGTTTATTGAAGAATGGAATCCGTAACGTCACCGGCTCATCACTGTACTTGAACCACGGACCGCCGCTTAGCTTGCTCTCGACTTCCTCGTACGCCACCCCCAGGAATTCGATCATAACGCTGTCACGTTGCATCTTGAAGGTTAGTGGATACGGTTGCGCACGGAACGCCGTAGTTGCCGCAATGCTGTCTGCTGCCGTGATTCTTTTACGCAGGCGCGAGCTCTCACGGTTGAGCAGCGCGAGAGTATGCTTCAGCATGGCGTAAGTTGCGTCCACGCGGGTCTTGTACTCCTTGAGCATGTGGGTCTCAATCAACAAGCCGGGTCGATTCTGGATGGCAGTGTAGCCGTTTGAGAAACGTGGCGCTGCCACCCAACTGATGAGACCGCTCTTGGGATCATGCCGTCTGCGAAAAAACACATACTGCGAGATCGGAAAACCATCTTCCTGCATGGCGCGCTCTATCTCAGCGAGATAGACATCGCGCGTCCACTGCGTTAAGCCGGGCGCCATGTTACCGAAGATATCGAGCGCGTAGGTGAGCGCATACTGATAATCGGCGCCGTCAGTCACGTGGCAGTCGACAAAGAACTCCGGCAGCCACGCCTGATAGAGCTCGAGCCACGCCTGCATTTCCGGCGCATCAGCTTTGAGATAGTCGCGATTCAAATTAAGGTTTTGTGCCGTCACGCGCCAGCCCATTTCCTCCGGACCATTCTGATTGATGCGATTGTACGGCCCAAAGCGTTCATGGCCGTCGACGTTAAAGATTGGCATGAACAGAATGGTCACGCGGTCGAGCAGATGTTCGAACTTCTTCGTGATCGCGATATCACGCAGCAGCATGAGCCCGGCATCTTTGCCATCGATCTCGCCGGAGTGGATGCCGGCCTGGATCAGGATGACGACGTTGTCGCTGGTTCGCACGCTCTGCGGCGTGAAATGGCCGGCTTTGTCGGCAATCACCAGCGGCAGGTCCCGGCCCTGCGGACTCGTGCCAAAGCTTGTCAGCGATATCCACGGCGAAGCCTCCGCCAGCCGGCGGCAATAATCGATGGTCTCTGCATGGCGTGGCGTCTTCGTATGTCCGGATTTTTCGTAATAAGTCAGCCAGTCGCCGTCATCTGCACAGAGTAAAGACGCTGTCAGCAGCACGACAAGAAATTGCCTCAT
>CAZVSL010000915.1:0-1885 GCA_964629935.1 uncultured Calditrichaceae bacterium
CCGCACGGTTTTCGATGAGAAAGTTGGGGTGCTTGCTGCCGGATTCCTGGCGATTTTCCCCCCGATTGCATTTCGAGATACCCTGATCCTGACTGAGTCGCTGGTGATGCTGTTTGGCGCAGTCGCCGTGATGTTTGGCTTGCGGATGCTATTGCGCTATTCCGTAGGTTATGCCTTGCTGGCTGGTCTGTTTGCCGGCCTGGCGTATCTGGCGCATCCCATGGCGATTGCGTTTTTCATGCTTCTGGCATTCTGGCTGGTATTTGGTCATCTCACACGCTTGTTTCTGATCAACAGGTTACGTCTTGTGTATTTGGCGCCGGCGCTATTGGTAGCATTTCTGCTGCCGGCTTCCTCCTATCTGCTCCATCTAAAGCAGGCCACAGGCGTGTGGACGCTCAGTGCAAAGGCTGCGGCTAATCAGCAGATGGCCACGCCCGTGCAGGGCGAGGGCAGCTCGTTCCGCGACCTGGATGTCTCAACAATGAGCGTTCCCATCGATCAGGTGTTTCATCAGGGGACATTTTTACAGGCGAGCAACGGTTACGCCAAAGCCGGCCGCGAAGTCCGGCCCACTCAGTTTGCCGTCAAGTATATCAAGAATCTGGCGGATATGTTGGCGCATGCGATTCCGGGCTTCTTCACGACCATCCCGATGTTGCTTTTTGCTCTGGGAGTGCTGGGCAGCACGTGGGGCGTGCAGCAAGGCAAATCACTACTCTATCTGATTAGCTTTCCCTTGTTCTTCTGGCTGTTGCTGGTTCCTGCGTTTCATATTCACGCGCGCTATCTGACGCCTGTGTGGCCGATTTGTGCAGTTTTTGTGGCCAACGGTATGGTACACTTACACGGCTGGCTGAGCAATTATATGCCGCTCACCAAACTCACATGGCGAAAAAACATCACGGCGAGTACCGTTGCTGCCGCCTTTATTTTTGGGGTGTTCATGCTGCTGGCATTTCTGCCCGAATTTGGCCGGGTTATCGCCCGTACACCCGTTTCCACAGACTATGTGGCTGACGCGGTCGAACAAAAAAAAGCGGGAGCATGGCTGAAACAGAATACAAGACAAACGCCCGTGATCATGAGCCGCAATCACGCAGTGGATTTCTATGCCGGCAATTATGATATCACGCAATCGGTAACCATACCCACGTCCAATTTGGAGCAGGTTCTGGCTTATGCGCGTCACCGCGGCGTCACGCATTTGGTGCTCAACGAGCGTTATGCGCGCGACTATCCGGAGCTAAGTTTTCTGCTTAAGGAGCCGTCAGATTTTGAGCACCTCCGGCTTATCTATCAGGACGAGGATGATAGCGGGCTCATGACCGTCATCTACGAGCTCGCCGGCCACGATCAGGAGAGGTAGCTGGTGTCGATCAAAAAAATCGAAAAATTTTTTCTTGGTGGCACACTGTTTACGATCCCGCTCGGAACCGGGACATTTTTTGATGGCGTGGTCAGTGCTGACCTGGTCCTGCTCGTGGATGTGTGGATGGCTTGCCTCTACATGGTTTGGATCTACCGCTCCAATCTGTTTACCAATATTCGCTTCAGGTTCGGTGGCCTGGCGTTCCTCGGCGTCCTGATGGTCGTCTGGAGCATTTTTTCCATGACCTCAGCCATCGCTTTGCACGCATCAGGAGTTGGTATTTATTTCGCCTTAAAGTCCTTTGCCCTTTATCTCTATCTGGTCAACAACATTCGCACCAAGAAAGAGCTGCTCTTTGTCGTGAACATGCTGCTGCTCTCCCTACTGTTTCAGGGCTTGCTGGGCACGTTGCAGAAAGCAGCCGGCCGCTCACTCGGGCTTGGCTTTCTCGGTGAGCGCCAGATTTCCATGCACAAGATCGAGAAGGAGATCCAGCAGCTCAAGGCGGCGGAG
>CAZVSL010000916.1:0-1879 GCA_964629935.1 uncultured Calditrichaceae bacterium
TGGGCAGCTCTCTTAAAGGAAATATAAATCCTCTCTAGCGTCGTAGATGGCAGCCATCAACAAATACATATCCGAAGCTGCACAAGCTGATATCCGGGATCACATTGAACAAGCGGATGGCAATGAAGTCTTTCTGGTTGGCATGCTCGATCAGGAAAAAGTGGTGCAGCAAGTACAGCTCTACGCACGCGGCAACGCTTTTTCGGCGCCGGCGCTGTTGCAGGTCGCCCGTCCCGGCGATGTCGTGATCCACAACCACCCCAGCGGCACGTTGCATCCCTCCGGCGCTGATAACGGCGTCGCCTCCATCCTCGGCAATGACAGCATTGGCTTTTACATCGTCAACAACGAGGTCACGGAAATCTATGCTGTCATCGAACCATTCCGTGAAAAGGTGATGGTGCCGGTCAAGGAAGAGCCATTGTCTGCGTTTTTTGCACCGGACGGTGCTTTCACGCAAAAGCTGGAAAATTACGAGCACAGACCGCAGCAAATCGAGATGCTGCATGCCGTGAGTAAATCCTTAAACGAGAACAAGATCGCGGTCATCGAAGCCGGCACCGGCACCGGTAAGACGCTGGCCTATCTGCTGCCCAACATCGTCTACTCACTCAACAATGAAGAGAGAATAGTCATCTCCACCAATACCATAAACCTGCAGGAGCAATTGATCAACAAGGATATCCCGTTTCTGCAGACAGTGCTGAAGCACAAGTTTGAGGCCGCGCTGGTCAAAGGCCGAACCAACTACGCGTGCAAACGCAAATTAGCAGAAGCCGCACACGAACCGGACCTTTTTTCAGAGGCGGAGGCGACTTCTGAATTGCAGGAAATTCTGGCGTGGGCGAAGAATAGCAAAGATGGCAGCAAGTCGGACCTCAACTTCGTACCCAATACGGATGTGTGGGAGAAGATTCAGTCCGAGAGTGATACATCGCTCAAAACCCAGTGTCCGTTTTACCAGGAGTGTTTCTTTTATTCGGCGCGGCGCAAAGCTGCAAAAGCCAACATTTTGGTGGCGAATCATCACCTGTTGTTTTCCGATCTGGCCGTTCGCAACGCTATTGGCGAGTCAGAAAACGCCATCCTGCCAACGTATGATCGGGTTGTACTCGATGAAGCGCACAATATCGAGGATGTCGCGACCAGCTATTTTGGCATCCGGGTCACATCGCTCGGTGTTCTGCGTATGCTCACGCGTCTTTATCGCAAAGACAAGGAGCGTGAGAAGGGCTTGCTGACGTATCTTTCGCACAAGCTGATGAAGCATGCCGCCAATATTCCGCATGAGGCGTATCTGCACTGTCAAGATGAGATTCAGGACCATGGCGTCGCCAGCGTCGAGCGGCTGCGTCTGACTTTGAGCGTCACGATGGACCGGATTTTTGATGCCGCGACCGCTCTCGCCGGGCAAGAAGGCGGCAGGAATGACGCCAAGATTCGGTTGACCGAGCAGGTAACCGTCTTGCCGGAGTGGCAGCAGAGTGTTGTGGAGCTGGCGCAAAAATTGGTTACGGAGCTGCGTGCTTTCATCGGACGACTGAATGGCACTTTGGAAAGAATTGACCGCTTCAAAAATCGACTTGGGCCTGCCGGCTTGTCGCTAACAGTTGATCTGCGGGCACAACTGGACAGGCTGAGCGATGTGGCTGCCAGCATTGAACATGTTGTTCTGGAACAGGACGCAACCAATGTGCGCTGGATTGAAACCAGACTTGGTTACAAGGATGCCAGGATAGTACGCTTGTATTCCTCTCCTCTGGCAGTCGCTCCCATCCTGCGGGACACCGTCTTCAACCGCTTCAAAAGTGTGGTTCTGACCTCAGCCACGCTCGCCGTCGAAGGGAAGTTCGACTATCTCAAGAAACAGTTGGGTTTG
>CAZVSL010000917.1:0-1870 GCA_964629935.1 uncultured Calditrichaceae bacterium
GGCCGATCTCGGCGCGCGGCTGTGCTGCTTCTGCTGAAGCAGTGACGGTGTGTGGCGTTCTGCGAGCTATACCCGGCGGCAGCTCGCTCAGACGCGCCGGATGCCACGGCTGCACCACCTCTGCCGGCATGCCGGCATGATCGATAAATGCAATGTATCTGCCCTGCGGTGAAATCTGCGGTTTGTCATGCAGCAGAGCCACCGAATGCGCTCTCAGTCTTTCCATTGTGGCGTCCAGATTTTCGGTCTCAAAAAGCACGATGGTCTGGCTGTCTTTCTGATAGTCATATTTGCCCAGACGCAGGTCCGGGCGCTCATGCAGCACCACCGCCAGACTGCCGTCACGGTGTTTGAGCGGGATGACGGGGGGATAATACTTCATCGTCAGAATCCCAAAGTCGAGCTTCTCAACATAGAAATCGCGCGCTGGCTGCAGAGCCGGCAAATAGTATCCCACATTGTAAATTCGCGGCTCCTCGAAAGCAGGCACATCTGTGATTTGATGCTCTAACAATGAGTGCACATTGCCGAACGGGTCCCGAAATTTTTGGGCAATCCCTACTCCGACAGTCATGGGTTCATCGAGCAAAAATGACACGCCCTTGCTTTTCAAATCCGCCACCGTTGCCATGAGGTCGTTGGCCTGGAACACGAGTATGGTCTGGCTTTCATTGGGATAATCGATGCGGCGATTGCGTTTGGCCTGGCTCAGCACCAAAGCCATGCCGTCATTTTTCAGGGTAACGGAATAAGGATAGTCCGATCTGGACCGGATGCCGAATCCCATTTTGCTACAATAGAAATCCAGAGCGACATCCATGTCCGCGACTTTGAGTTTGACGCCGTGCAGGCGCAGCTCTGGCGATGAATCAGCCGGCCTGGCAGACAAGAGGCCCGGGCGAACCGTCATAACGGCGGTCACCGCTGCAAGCAGCATTGTAGTTTGCATCAAACGCTGCAAAATTTGGCTTGCCATCAGTTTTCTCCTTATTTTAAATCACATTGGTTCGTGAATAATGTGAACAAGAGGGCTTCACAATCTGTTTTGGCAAAACATCCTGGCTGTGCAAACGCTGGATCAGCATCGTCTTGCTCAAACACCTTAAGGGTTCTCCCGGCGTTGATCCGATAAGCAAACCTCTGGCTCATCTTTGTCGGACTTTCCTAATCTCTATGCTGCCGTCATATTTGAGATGCGGGCAGGTGGCTGCCAGCGTCACAGCTTCTGCGTAGCTTGCCGCCTCGATCAGGAAAAAGCCGCCAATGTTGCCATAGCCGCCTTTACGGGTTTGCTCGCTGAGTTCGAGCACATGATCGTCAGCCTTGATAACACGGCCGCTTTCGTGCAGCTCCTGGCCGGTTGCAAAACGACCAGCTTCCATCAAGCCAAACATCCAGTTGCTGTATTCCTGTGCTTGTTTTGCGGCATCAGCAGGCGCATTTTCATCATCGTGAATAAGTAAGGCGAACAAAGAGACCGGCTGCCGTGTTGGACTTTCAGCCTGCTGCCGGCCAATGGCCAAACCGGCGATGAAAATAAGCACCGCGGCAAGCCCGGCAAAGGCGACGCGCGGCAGGGACCAGCCTGCGAACCAGTCGTGCAGCGAACGCTTTGCCCGCAGCAAACCTCTCCGGCGCAAGGCCATGACCGTCTGCTTCTCCAAAGCCGATGGCGGCTTGTGCTCCCGCTTGAGCTTTTCAAACGCGGCTCTTTCCTCAGGGGAAAGGTCCTCGGCTATGTCATGATTGTCCATGCTCTGTCTCCTCAATCCGTTGCAAGAACGCTCTCACCGTCCGGCGCGCGTGAAAAAGCTGGCTCTTGCTTGTGCCGATTTCGATTGCCAGCATTCCCGCAATTTCCGCATGCGTA
>CAZVSL010000918.1:0-1866 GCA_964629935.1 uncultured Calditrichaceae bacterium
GCTGGTCCGTGCGGACGGGCGAGGTCTTTGCTTTCCCGTCCGGGCGGCCCAATCCGGCGCTCTCGGAAGCTCAGCGCGCCGGCTTCTTGCAGCTAGCCGCGGAGCTGACATCCGTCGACGGACCGGAGTGCCGCAGGTGCCATATCGTCGAGCAGGCCAGCTTTCGCCGTGTGCAAGCAGACCAGCGGGTGCTGATCAGAGCAGAGTTCAATCATCGCGCCCATATTCTGGAAAAGCGCTGCACGGAATGTCACAGCGAAATCCCGTTAGATGAAGAAAAATTGAAGCTCGCTGTGACACAGGCTTCTGAATTCGAAAAGCGATTTCCTGAAGTTCTGGCGGCGGACCGGGCAGCGACGCAAAATATTCCCAATCTGAGTTCGTGTCAGGAATGCCACACCGGCGCAAGCGTATCCAACAGGTGTATCACCTGCCACAACTTTCATCCGAACAAGCAGCACCGTTCGGGTTACCGATTGTTTGTACAACAGGTGCGAGAATGATACACAAGACCATATCACATTTCAAGATAATCAGCAAGATCGATGAAGGCGGCATGGGTGAGATTTTTTTGGCAGAAGATATGGATCTGAACCGACAGGTCGCTCTGAAATCCCTGCCGCGCCATCTGCTTTCAAATGATAATCTTATCGACAGGTTCAAACGGGAAGCGCGTGCGGCTGCCGCGCTCAAGCATCCCAATATCGTTACGGTGTATGAGCTGTTCAAGCACGGCGATAAATTCTACATCGCCATGGAGTACATCGACGGCATTTGCCTGAACACCATCGTAGAGCAAAAAGAGCTTTCCGTTCAGAAAGCCATTTTTGTCGCTGTGCAAATCTGCCGTGGCTTGCGCAAGGCGCACAGCGTCGGCATCATTCATCGTGACATCAAGCCTGCAAATATCATGGTGGACAAGGACGGCTGGGTCAAGATTCTCGATTTTGGCCTGGCCAAGCTCTCCGAATATACGCGCATCACACGGCATGGCGTACGTATGGGCACGGCGCGATATATTTCACCTGAGCAAATCCGCGGCGAGGAAATCGACGTTGCCTCCGACATTTTCTCACTGGGCGTCATGCTCTATGAGATGATCGCCGGACATCATCCCTTCGAGGGCGAGACCGAAGAAGAAATCATGTATGCCATCCTGCGCAAAAAGCCGAAACCACTGTCACGCTATCGTTCCGGCGTCACGCCGGGTCTGCAAAAGCTGGTGGAGCGGGCGCTGCACAAAGACCCACAGAAGAGATATCAACGGGTGCATGATTTCATGCTGGACCTGAAGCGCGAAAAACGGCATTTTGCCAGGCGCCATAGCTCCAAATCCAGGAAAGTGACAGCAGAGGCGCCGGTGTTCACCATCAAGGATATCGATACCAAGCGCTTTCGCATCGGCTGGATTCGTTTTACCACAGCGCTGATTACCGTGCGGTCCAGGTTACGGTCCTTAGGATCCAGAAGGTTCTTGTTGCCGGCAGCGCTTTTCTTCTTACTGACCTTTGCCGTCACGATATCTCTGGCCGTATTCGGGGCGCGGGAGCATTGGCAGGACCGCGACAAGCGCGGCAATGCACCCATCGCCAATCTGTTACAGGTCGAGGAAACCAGCGCATTCTGGCAGGAGCTCAATGCGTTGCGCCGGCGCAACCTGGTGACGGTCGGCAAGAGCGTGGACTACACCGCGCTTGACCACTGCTATTTGTTCATTATGGACAACTCGGAAGTCCTGGACGTCCTGGTCGTCAGGGATGATTCCTTTCATTCGTTGAAAACGAACGCGTCCTTTAAGACGCCGCCCAACCGTTACACCGGCAAGACCAAGATTTGGGTGCAGGATGTGAGCGGGACGAATTGAAG
>CAZVSL010000919.1:0-1865 GCA_964629935.1 uncultured Calditrichaceae bacterium
CTAATATTGGAAACAAAAATGGTGGGTAAGTCAAGCTAATAGTAATATGTTAGAGGAGAATAGAGTATGAGAAAAAGATGCCTGTACATGTTCACCTTGATGTTTGTATTAATGACGTTCTCAACATCAAATGGCCAGACTTCCTTGCGGCTTGGCTTGCAATCAGGATTTAATATTGCAAATCAATCCTGGCCCTCAAGTTTGTCAAGTTCGTCACGATTAGGCCTAACAGTAGCTGGGATACTGGAATACAGAGTTTCTAGCCTGATACATCTGCATGGCGAGGCTCGATATATTCAAAAGGGTTCTGAATTGGGAGGTCAGGGGATCACCGGTGAAACTGGACCAGAACCTATAGGGGAGGGGACGACAGAATTCAGTTTCAATAACGTTGAGTTTCCAGTTTTACTGAAAGTGATATTCAATTCTGGCAAAATTAGGCCATATTTTCTCCTTGGCCCTAATTTAGGCATTAACATATCAGCCACAACCACTCATACAATCCGAATATTTGAAACAGGAGAGACTGATGAGGTCTTCAGTGAGGATATAGATAACGTAGACTCGATTGAATTAGCATTTGAGATTGGAGGAGGAGGTGAATTACAACTGAGTAACAGCTTTTCAATTGCTGTAACGATTCGATATTTACATGGCCTCAATAAGGTCTGGAATGATTTAGAGTCAAGGGGATTGGTAGTAACTTTTGGCGCCTTATTCGGAATCTGATACTCAGTCATTTCCGAGCCTCTAACTTTGCCTGGAGCTGACAAAGGGCTGCGGGTTTTTGGGTTGGTTTTGTGCTCTTTCAGAGTTCATTTTTAACAAGACGTTACGTGCAGCTAATCCCTTTGCAGCTCAGGCTTTTGTTAGCGTATAGAGGCAAGCTGTAAATCTCAATGTTGCATCATTAATAAGAAAATGGTATATTTTTATTCAGAAATTGAGAATAATATATCTTTATGAAACTGCCAAACGCCGATTATGCCGTTGTAGATATTCGAAAATTACGCGACTATTGTCTTAATCCTATGCATGATGAGGGTAAACATAAAGCACGTTTATTCAAAAGTGCGCTTGGAATGACTACAGACAATGCAGAGGAATTGCAAGAGATTCTATTAAATGCGGTCAAAACACATGATGCGCGTTTGGGCAGAAGAGATGAATTTGGACAGCGCTACACAATTGACTTTATAGTTGAGTGGGAAGGAAAGACAACTATGATTCGAAGCGGATGGATAATTGAGCTTGGTTTAAACACACCAAGACTGACAAGTTGTTATCCTCTGTAAAGTTTAAAAGTTTATAAAGGTGTAAAGATTATGAAAGAAAAACCCAAACTACTTGATGTTATTGCATTAACAGTTGACCTACCAGAATACAAATTGTTGCAAGGACAGGTTGGTACAATCGTTGAAATCCTGAGAGAAGGTAACGCATTCGAAATTGAATTTGCTGATCGTGAAGGACGCACTTATGAATCGGTGGGTTTGCGCCCAAACCAATTTATGGTTTTGCATTATGAACCAGTGGAGGCAGATTCATAAGATTTAAGGATCAAAGCGGTTTCGCACGCTTAAAGCCCTTTGTTTAAACATGCGTGTAAATCATAGTCGTCCGAACATCTCTCTGTGTCCCAATGATTCTTGTACCGGGCTGTTCCAATGCCTCACTTTTGGAGGTAACTCGGCGTTTCGTTTTTGGTATTCGTGGCGCGGGGCAATATGTGTGTCAATCGTCCAAACTCTAACGGTTCAGTTTGAGCTGACGGCCATTATCGTTCGCGAATTTAAGAATTTGCAGATTATGAGTATCCATCCGGCCAACTGCATCTTTGAATTAGTTTGAAAAGACGCTATACT
>CAZVSL010000920.1:0-1857 GCA_964629935.1 uncultured Calditrichaceae bacterium
TCTTCATTGAAGAAGATGCGCGCATGTTTCGAAGAAATCGTGTCCGGAGACAGGCGCAGCTTGTTGCTTCTGGACTTGCCGATGGTAGTTTCTTTGCTGAACCGATGGCTTGTACCGGCCAATTGTCCTGTCTGGCAGAGTAGTCTGGCATACATGAGGCGTAACCTGCTTTATTTTGTGGTCATGCGTTTGGTACGAGTGTTTGATATTCTATCCGTGCTAAACAACTGCAAACTGCCGCGAGCGCTCTTGTTAGGATGAAATCGGTGGCAGGTGACACACCGGTCGGCTGCTTTTTCCGGTGAATGACACTGGCGGCAGTTTTCGATAGCGGGTAGATTCTGTGTATGCGCCATATCCGCTTCATAGACTTCGGAAAATGCTGTTTTAAACGAATCCGGGTTTGAAGTGGAAAGCAGTATGGTCTGTTCGGTGAATGCGATCTTTGTATGGCACTCGGTACATCTTTGTTCCAGCACATGCGCCCGGTGGTCAAATTCAGCACGCCGCAGAACCTCCTGGCCCGCCTGCACCCGAGCGATAAAGGCGTTTTCAAGAAGATGACATTTCTGGCATTCCGGCCCATTGATGTCCGTCAGGTCTGAAGCGAGTTGCAGATAGGCTGCTTTATCGGCTTCCGTCAACCCGAGGGTATCCCGCATGGCAAAAGTCTCGGGTGAGCGTGGTGTTGTGGGATCGCTCAACTTGCCGCGTACCTGCCGCAGCAGGGCATTCATCTTCTTGACGCTGCCTTTTAGCTCCGGTCTGTTCTGTAGCTCGTCGACATAGGTTTGCAATGTTTGTATTGCCTCACTATACAAGCTGTCTACCCGTTCAGGAGGGGTAGTCGCTGAAGTTTGCAGCAAATCAGTGAGGCCAGCCGAACCAAAGAGCTGCATGCGGATGCGCTTCAAGTTCTCCATGATCCAGGGGTCTTTGTGGAAAACCGGCATCTTACTCACCTCGCCAAACTCATTTCGCACCAGACTTTGGTTTGCGGAGTAGGCCCACAAAATCCCGGGACCGCCGGATTTTTGCAAAGTCTCCAAGCCCAGCACTCCGGGTTGTCGCGGCTTCTTAGGATCGAAGGCAGGGAGGCCAATAACGGCCTTATCCGAGCCAAGATGACAGGCGCCGCAATGTTGCTCGAAGTCGATGTTGATGAAGTTCTTGCCGTCACTGTCGGGCTCGTGGCAATAGAGACAGGCTGGTTCAAAAAAGAAGAGTGAATCCTCTCCCGCTTGCTGTTTCAAAAGTTGGATAGTCGTTTTATCGAGCTTGTCGACGCTTTGCAGCAAGGCCAGTACAAAACCAGTGTGGCGATTGTGCGTCATGATCAAAGTGGAATCATCGGCGGTAGATTCCGCGGCAAAGTCGAATTCTGGATGTATCTGCCCAAACGAACTGAATCTGTGACAGGAAAGACACCTTGCATCCGTAACTTGTGTAATCGCAGCATCACGTCCGGCATGTTCGACGTGGCAGATGCCGCACTGCATTTCACGGCTGCGATACTGAGCTCTTAGTTCCGGGGATCTGCGGCTAAGGTCTAGCGAGCGGTACTGGTAGTGCGCAGCAAAATCGTAGACCGCGAATTCGCTGGTTTTCTCATGACAGGCACTGCAATTCGCATCAGTGACGGCCCGTTCAACCGGGTGATGGCAGCGCTGGCAGTTCGTTTCAAAGTCAGCGTGGTTTGAGGAAAGCTGCCCACGCATAATGAAGCTGTTTCTTTGCAAGTTCGCATCCAGAATTGTATAGCCAACCAGCGCCAGACAGGCAAGGGCGCCGGGGATGATCATCCATCTTCTGGATGCCGGTGTGACATATCCTTTGTTCACCGGCAGAAAGAGAGGA
>CAZVSL010000921.1:0-1845 GCA_964629935.1 uncultured Calditrichaceae bacterium
TGCTCCACACCGAAAACGGCCACTTTCTGCTCTCCGGCGTCAAGCTCAAGCACCTCCCCAAAGTCGTTACCATTTTTTCAATTGCCTGTTTAGCGAAAAATCACTATAATCTCAGCAATCCCCGAATCCTTCCACCAAACTTGAGGAGAAATTCGATGAAGACCGCAGAAGACATCTTGATGGAAAAGAACCGCGACATGATCTGCGCTTCTCCGGAAACTACAATTTACGATGCGCTTCAGACCATGCTCGAAAACAAGATAGGAGCCATCCTGGTTAAACAAGGAGAAGATTTGGTTGGCATCTGGACCGAACGCGACCTGATGCGCAACGTCATCATGCCCGGGTTCGATGTCCGGTCAGCCAAAATCGGGGATTATATGACCAAAGGCCTGCTGTCCGTGCCGCACACTGCCGATATTTACGCCATGAAGGACAAATTTCTGGGCCTCCGGCTGCGCCACCTGCTCATCGAGCGTGATGGCGCCTTTATCGGCATGGTCTCGGCCGGCGATGTCATGAAAGCGGCGCTTGATGACAAGAGTGAAGAGCTGGATAACCTCAATGCTGCGGTCAATTTTGATTACTACGAAGACTGGAAGTGGAAGAAACGGAAAGCGTAATCCGGAAGCATTTTGGACATTGGATATCTTGTCATTGGAACTTATTTGAAATTTGGTGCTTGTGATTTGGGATTCTGAAAAATTCGTGCGCAGAACAGCAGCTTGCCTCACGCCTTATGTGCTATTGCCACTGCTATTGCTACTGCTACTACCAGCCTGTGGCGATCAAAAAGTCCGCGAGCCGTTGACCATTACCGGCCGGACCATGGGCACGACCTTCATGATCAAGATCAGTGACGCAACGCTGCCTGTGGGCACCAATGCTGATACTCTCGAACAGCGCATAAACGATATTCTCACGGAAGTCAACCGGCAGATGTCCACCTATCTGCCAGACTCGGAAATCTCGCAATTCAACCGCAGTCGTTCGACAGACTGGTTTCAGGTCTCATCTGATTTTGCCTCTGTGGTGCAGCAGGGGCTCGAGATTTCTGACATGACGGGCGGCGCATTTGATATCACAGTGGGGCCGCTGGTCAATTTGTGGGGCTTTGGGCCGGAAAACAGACCGCAGCGCGTTCCATCTGAAGAGGAAATCGAGCAGGCGCAGCGTCTTACCGGCTACGGCCGTATCGCTGTGCGCATGTCGCCGCCAGCCATCAAGAAAGAAATCCCGCAGCTCTATTGCGACCTGTCCGCCATCGCCAAAGGATTTGGCGTGGATGAAATTGCAGGCTATCTTGACAACCTCGGCGTGCAGAATTATATGGCGGAAATCGGCGGCGAAGTCAGGGCCAAAGGCCTCAATCCCGCAGAGCAGCCCTGGCAAATTGGTGTGGAGTCTCCGGACAATCCCACCGGTATCGATAAGATCGTCAGCATCAGCGGCGGCGCTCTGGCTACCTCCGGTGACTATTTCAACTATTTCGAGCAAGATGGCGTGCGTTATTCCCACACCATCGACCCGCGCACCGGCCTGCCAATTACACACAAACTGGCTTCGGTTACGGTCATTCATGACTCCTGTACCATGGCCGATGGCCTCGCAACGGCCATCAACGTGCTGGGACCGCAGGCCGGATTCGAATTTGCACAGGAGCAGGAACTTGCCGTTTACATGATTGTTAGAGAAGGCGACGGATTCAGTTCCAAAATGACGGCGCAGTTTGAGGCTTTCTTATCTGCAAGCAACTGAAAGGAACTTTCGAACATGATGCAATATGTGGCTGTTTTTGCTTTTTTTATAATCGGTTTTGCCTTTATGGCTTTGATGCTCCACTTC
>CAZVSL010000922.1:0-1844 GCA_964629935.1 uncultured Calditrichaceae bacterium
CATGCCAAATGTTGGTGTAGCCGTCACTGCCGGAAGTAGCCGCCAGCCCGTCCGTGGGCGAGAATGCGAGGCTCAGCATCGAGGAGCTGTGCAAAGATTGAGTTAGCACTGCCTGCCATGACCGGACGTCCCAGAGACGCAGGTCGCCATTCCGCGTGGCGACGCCAATAGTTTGTCCATCCGGAACAAAGGCCACTGCATTCATAGCATCACCGGCTTCAAGCTGGCGGACCATTTGCCAGGCTCCGCTTCTCCACATGCGTACCACGCCATCGAGGGCGGTGGTTGCCAGCAATCTGCCGTCCGGACTGAATACAACGTCAGTGACGGGTGCGCCTTCGTGGTTCAGTTCTGCAACCCATCTGCCGGTTTCGACATTCCAGATTTTGACGATGTGGTCATTGCCTAAAGAAGCAAGCGTCAGGCTGTTGGGGTGAAATGCAAGCGCTGTTACCCGGCCACGATGCGCCTCGATACGATGGCGCAGTACGCCAGCGTGTACATCCCAAATGTGGATGGTGCTGTCGCGACTGGCAGTTGCCAAAAACCGGCCATTGCCGGAAAAAGCAACATCGGTGACGGGCTGGGTATGCGTTTTGAATGTACGCAATCTCTCACCGCTGGCCACGTGCCAGAGTATGACCTGCTGGTCGTAGCCTGCTGAAGCGAGCCATTTGCTATCGGGACTAAATGCGACTGCAAACACATCGGCGAGATGAAAACTCAGGGTTCGCAGAACCTGTGCATTCCTGACATTCCAGATTCTTACAGTGTTGTCAGCGCTGCCGGTTGCCAGCAGCTCGCCATCGTGGCTAAATGCGACGGAATTCACGACGCCTGTGTGCCCTGTAGTGATGAACAGACTTGTCGGCTGAGCACCAGCGATCTGTGGCAGGAAAAGTAGGCTGAGGCTTATGAGTGCTACAGGTAGAAACTTGCTATGCACCTTGCTGTCGAATGTCCTTGATTAAATAAGGTTCTTGAGCCGGAAGAGCGGACGTTCTGCTTATCTAATGTAATTTAGAGGAAAACCGCGGTTTTGCGGAGGGAAGAGAAAATAAAGCGGCGCACAATTTCGGTGCGCCGCCCAAATCAGCGGTTCACAAGCCTTCCGCCAGGGCACAAATCCATACGGTGCGCTTCTGGTTTCAGGATATCTTATCAAACACCAGTTTCCCGTCACGAGCGTCGATGCGTACACGGTCATCTGCAGTGATTTTGCCTGACAATATCTGGCGGGAAAACTCATTGATGATCAAGCGCTGGATCAAGCGTTTGAGCGGACGAGCCCCATAGAGCGGGTCATAGCCTGCATTTGCAAGATAGTCTCTGGCGGCATCCGTCAGCTCTGCATCCAATCCCTGGCGTTGTATCACCTTACGAACAAGCTGTTCGAACTGAATATCCACGATGGCACGAATGTGGTCCCGGGTGAGCGGATGAAATACGATGATCTCATCGAGACGATTCAGAAACTCCGGCCGCATCCGCTTCTGCAGAATATCCAGAATTTCGCGCCTGGTTTGTTCGTAGATTTCATCCTGATTCGCTTCCGTCATGTTGCGGAATCGTTCCTGAATCAGGTCCGCGCCCAGATTTGAGGTCATGATTATCAACGTATTCTTAAAGTCGACCGTTCGACCTTTGGCGTCAGTGAGACGGCCCTCATCCAGCATCTGCAACAGGACATTGAAGACCTCGGGATGAGCCTTCTCTATTTCATCGAACAACACGACGGTATAGGGATGACGCCGGACGGCCTCGGTAAGTTGCCCACCCTCTTCGTAACCGACATAGCCCGGAGGCGATCCGATCAACCGAGCGACTGAGTGTTTCTCCATGTA
>CAZVSL010000923.1:0-1841 GCA_964629935.1 uncultured Calditrichaceae bacterium
GCAGACTTTTCGCAGTTCACCAGGTTATTTTCACACCCCCTGAAGGCTGAACACCTAACGTATTAACTGCATGAATAATCCAGGATAGATAGAAATGTGGTTCATCAGGTTTTTCCCTTATATTAAAGAAACGATACCGATCTCTTTATTTTTGCATATTATGGATGTGGCTCTTTTCATACAGAATGATTGTTAGGCTGAGGCGCCTGAGATAAAACGCGTATTCTGAAGAATGCCAGAACAATCCTGCTCCCGCGGGAACGTAAATTGGATTTATTTTGTTAGATGTTACATTAGATGAACGAAAGGTTGAAGCCGATGCGCACTCAATTGCAGAGATTCTTTAGCAGCTTTTGCTGTTGTACCATGATATTGGCAATGTTGGGTCGTGTTTCCGGCCAGACCGCTACCGCCACCGAACCGGATAGCGAGCTCTTCGAGAAAGTGGACATGGTTCTGCAAGGTATTTCTATCGGCCAGGACGGTAGATTTTTCCCCTATGTCACTGGCAGCAGCCTGCATGACATTTACGGCGGCGTGTTGCTCGAGCATGGCGCGCTCTGGAACAGTCAGGACCGCATCCTGCAAAGCATGAAGTATGATGAAACCCATGAGTACTCCTGGAAAATCAAATATCTCGCCAACAGCCTTTCTGACAAAAATACCAGACTCGCCCTGCTGTTTAAACTCAAGTCAAATGATGACGGCTATTTCTATGGCATCGGCAATACAATAAAGGATAATCGCGAGCGTGCAACCTATTTTTCGACTTTTGTCGGTGCTGAGGTCGCCCGTCACCTTTCCGATAAAGTTATATTTCGAATATCGCCCGGATTCTGGTCATTCAAATCTGGTCTCGCTTCCGGCGGCGAGTTCGAGGCGGCATCAGACGCGCGTTATCTGAGCACGCGGTTGTCATTGGCGCAGCAGCCTGCGACACGGCCATATTCTCATGCTTTTCAGCACGACTGGTCAGGCTATCTCGAAGTCGGGATACCGGCTTTTTCAGATGCTTCTTATTACGCGCGGCTAAATCTCGAGAACCACTGGCGCCTGCCCCTGCCGAAGCAAACGAGACTGGAAATCGATGCCCGGCTTGAAACTATCTTTTCAGACTCCCGCAGCCAGTTGCCCTACTTTACCATGCCTGAAGTTGGCTCCCGCAGCGGCCTGCGCGGCTACTCTAAAGACAGATTCCGGGACTATGCGGTCGCAGCAATTAACCTGGAATACAGCATGCCGGTCTCCTCGAGCTTTGAAGCTTTCTTTCTGACAGATATGGCGCGCACCGGCGGCACGCTCCCTGGTCTCATGAGCGGTATCGTCTACAGGGATTTTGGCGTCGGCGTACGGCTGTTACACAAGAGCATGCCCATCGAAGTTGGTCTGGCAGCAGGCGATGAGGGCTGGCGCTTGTTCAGCAATATCGCCGTGGGCTTACGCTAACGGTGGGGCGATAGCTCTTTTCCGATATCAGGCAGCACATACTCCCAGGTCGTGTTCACCTCGATATAAAACTCCCGTTCCGCAACTTTGAATTCATCAGAATCCATGCCGGTCAAGACAATTTCCTGCCACTCTTGCGTTGGATAAATCAGCCCGAATTCTTCCGGCGCTGTCGTGACTTTGACAGGCAGATCAAATCCTTTCGTCTCCGCATTCCATCTGTAATTCAGGTGTAACCGGTCGCCCTGCTCGGTCAATTCAAGCTCGAGCTCAGGTATGGTGGTCCTGCGAAAATACTGATCGAACACAGCGGAGAGATCCCGCCCGGCACGCCGGCTGATGTAGCCGAAAATGTCCTCGGCGCTCACGGTCTGATAGCGGAAGGTCTTCTGCAA
>CAZVSL010000924.1:0-1830 GCA_964629935.1 uncultured Calditrichaceae bacterium
AAGTTGAAAAATCTGCCTCTCAAAGCCCTCGGAAGATGGGGCCAAGAGCGTGATAGTAAAAGGGCTTTATTGTGAAACGCCTTCGGCGTATATGTTCGTTTGCGATTTCCAAATGTCGTTTTGTGCAGCCCTATTATGCATAGGTCTGAAACATGCGATGATATACGTGTAGGGTCGGTGTTCACGCTTTAGCGTGTCGTAACCCCTTAAAGGCTGAACAGCCAACGTGTTAACCTTTCCTTGCCTGAATAATCCAGGCTAGAACATAATGCCGTTTCAACAACCTTGCTTTTTAGCGGGCAATTCCCTATCTTGAGCCGCTGAAAAAGTGCAAGGAGGGAGTAAATGCGAAGCAAGCTCACCATATTAATTACATATTCCGTTCTGAGTCTGGCTATAGCGGCGCCTCCCCTGGCAGCGCAGGGAGAACGCAAGGTTTCTGCCATGGCCACCCTCAGCAAGCTCAGCGATGAGTTTGAAGCGATTTCACAGTCAGTTAGTCCGGCGGTGGTACAGGTTCTGGCCACAGGTTACAGTCCGGCGCAGGCGAGCGGCATCAGCCTGCTCACCAAAGAACGCAGCACCGGCTCGGGCGTCATTCTGGACGCCAACGGTTATATTATCACCAATGCGCACGTGGTCGATGGCGCCAAGCGTTTGCAGGTGGCGCTGCCGTTACCGGAGCATAAGGATGAGAAATATAAATCGATTTTGAAGCCGCGCGGCAAAGTCATCGGCGCCCGTCTGGTGGGGCTGGACCGGGAGACCGATCTGGCTGTACTCAAGATTGATGAAACCGGCCTGCCTTTTCTTGCGCTCGGCAACTCCGACCGGCTGCGTAAGGGCCAGATCGTGCTGGCGTTTGGCAGCCCACTGGGACTTGAGAACACCGTTACCATGGGTGTGGTGAGCTCGGTTGCGCGCCAGTTGCGCACAGGCGATCCCATGATCTACATCCAAACCGACGCCTCTATCAATCCCGGCAACAGCGGCGGCCCGCTGGTCGACACAAAGGGAAATGTTGTGGGCATCAACACCATGATTTTTTCGCAATCGGGTGGCAGCGAGGGGATCGGATTTGCGGCGCCCGGCAATATCGTCCAGAATGTTTACAACCAGATTAAGCAAACCGGCCGGGTGCGACGGGGCGTCATCGGAGTCGAGACCCAGACGATCACGCCGTTGCTGGCAGCGGGCCTGGAATTGCCGCAGGTGGGGCGGGTGATCGTGGCAAACGTCATCCCATACAGTCCGGCGCACAAAGCCGGTCTTCGCGTGGGAGACATCATCATCAGCCTCGACGGCAAATTCATGGAAAACGCCCGCCAGTTCGATGTCAATCTATACCAGCGCGCTATTGGCGAATCTGTTATCCTGGAGATTCAGCGTGGTGTGGTGCATAAGATGGTGCAGGTGACGACAGTTGAACGCCCGGACGATCCTGCCCGCTTCAGTGAACTGGTATCGCCCGAGCACAATCTCGTGCCGGAGCTGAGCTTGCTCGCCCTGGATTTGAACGAGGATATTCTCAAGATGCTACCCAAACTGCGCATTCAATCAGGCGTCGTGGTGGCGAATCGGGCGAACTTGAACTATGAGCAGGGTGAGCTGCGGCCCGGCGACGTCATTCACGCGCTCAACAAAGACAGCATCACCTCGCTGGCAGAGCTGAAAGCATCGGTGTCGGAGCTGAAGATTTACGATCCAGTGGTGCTGCAGATCGAGCGATTTGGTAAGTTCCTGTTTGTCGCGTTTGAGATGGATTAGTCGATTCTGATTTAGCCTGCATTATTCACAAATCGCCGCCTCCGCCACAGGATAAATCCTGCG
>CAZVSL010000925.1:0-1820 GCA_964629935.1 uncultured Calditrichaceae bacterium
AGAAGCAGCACAGCCGCGCGCCGAGATCGGCCAGCTCGCATGGCTTGCCGGTCACTGGCAGGGCGCCGGCTTCGGCGGCTTGAACGAAGAGTTGTGGAGTCAGCCCATCGCCGGAGCTATGATGGGCTCCTATCGCCTGATCAAAGACGGCAAGACTGTTTTTTATGAAATGCTCAACATCGTGGAGCAGAACAACAGCCTGGTGATGAGACTCAAACATTTCTCTCATGACTTTGTCGGCTGGGAGTCGAAAGCAGAGCATGTCAGCTTTCCGCTGGTGCACATCACGGAAACCGCTGTTTACTTCGATGCCTTGACCTTTTATCGGCAGAATGAAGACCGTCTAACTATATTTCTGGCTATGACCGACCGGCAGAGCGGTGAAGTTCGGGAGCAGAAATTTGTTCTGCAGCGGGTTTCGCGGGAAAAGGTAGCTGGTGCAGGATCTTAGCCGCCTCCGCTATCTTTTTTGCATCTGAGGTGAGGAGCTGAAGATAGCAGGACGAAATTTGCCTGCCTCTTCAGCTTCTTTGCAAGCCAGGTGAAGCCACCGTAACTCTTCAACGACCACCGACCATTCCGGGAATCCTCGATTCTGTTGCAGGACACCAAATTGCTTGAATACAAGCTTCCTATTCGATACCTTGTGCTCATGATACGTGTCAGAAAACTCACCTTCACTTATCCCGGCAACGACAAGCCAACCCTGCAAGAACTCGACTTTGAAATAGATGACGGCGAGGTGTTTGGAATCCGACTGGCACTATCTGGCTGGCATCCTGCCGACATTCTGGGTAATGAAAGCATTCATGGCCGCCTGGACAGCCGATGCAAGCTATTGGTTATTCGTCGCCAGCGGACTTGTGGTTCATCTCGTCTTCATTACGGTGTTGTTGAAGCGTTTCGTGGAAAGTCAACATTGAACGGATAAGTCAGGGTCCGGAGATTGCAAATTTTTACAAATCACAGTATCCAGGGTATGCACAGATATGTTTTCATGACTCTGATTATCGCCGTCCTGATCGCGTGGTCTGTCACTCTCGTCAGCGCTGCCGCCGGATCGGCCATGGGCAGCACGCGTGCGCCCTGCGGCAGCCGGCCTGATGCGCTTGAGGAATCATTGCAGCTCGGACTCGATGAACTATACAACATGCACTTCGAGACGGCGACCCGCATTTGCGAACGCATCATCACCGAGCATCCGACCGAACCCGGCGGCTATCTGTTGCAGGGCATCATCCATTTTTACCGGCATGCTTGTGGCTTCCGCAGCCCGGAGTTGAAAAAACAGATCGTCTCCAGCAACCACAAGGCGATATCGCTGGCGCGCGAAGCGAAATCCGCCACCACAAGCAAGACAGAGCTGCTGTTCTATTCCGGCGCTGCTTACGGCAATCTCGCGCTGTTTTACGGCGCCGAAAGCGACTGGCTCAAGGCGGTGCGCTATGGACGGCGTGCCCGTGATCTGCATCGTGAGGTGATCACACGGGACTCGACTTACTATGATGCCCTGGTGGCGCCGGGACTTTATAATTATTATGGCGCCGCCTTGCCGAAGATTGTGTCCTTTCTCTCCCGTCTCGCCGGCTTCGGCGGAGACCGGGAAAAGGGCTTGCAGCAACTGCGACTCGCGGCAGAACACGGCGACTTTGCCCGCGTTGAAGCTGCTTCCTTTCTCGCTGATTTCTATATCGAGCAGGGAAATTACGAAGCTGCTTATGGTATTTATGCCCGGCTCTCTGCGACTTACCCCGACAACCCATACTACCTTCTCGATTGCGCTCACGTCAGATTCAGACAGCAGCGCTACCGGGCGGCGG
>CAZVSL010000926.1:0-1813 GCA_964629935.1 uncultured Calditrichaceae bacterium
ATCTCCCGGAAAGTACTGCACGACCGCCTCCTGCGCATTGCTGCCGTCGATGATGGCATCGATGAGCCAGAGAGTTTTGGCATCTGCAATCCAGCGTCGAATGAGACTTTTCAGGATTTCATGATCGATGGACGGAAAGTACTTTTTGACGTCGCATATCAGCACATATTTGTATTTCTGCAGAAACTTCTGGTAGCGCCGGATGGCGCGATGCGTGCCTTTGCCGATGCGATTAGCATAGGAATCGTAGATAAAGCTGCGCTCGAACAGCGGCGCGATGACGTTCATAAGAGCATGGTGTACAACCCGGTCGCGGAATGGTGCGGCGCTGATCATGCGCGGTTTCGGATCGTAGATTTGGAATGTCGAGTAATCCCCTGGCTGGTAAGTTTGTGCGCTCAGCTCGTCTTGTAGACGCCACAGATTTTCTTCCAAGCGCCAGAAGAACTCCATGACGTAGAACTTCTCGCGCTTGCCCCTGGCTGCTTTGTTTGCTGCAAGCAGCAGGTTCTCGAAATCTACGATTTTATGAAACAGATTTTTGTAGGTTTTCATTAGTTCCTGACAAGTTTGCCTCGAATAATCCTGTAAAATTCTGTTGATCCTGTCAGAAAGTCTTTGGTCCGGTCGATAGAGCCGTGCTGTTTGCAGGGATCGTCCGGTTCAAGAGAATGCAAAGGCTGCTCGTTCGAAACTTCCTACTAAAGCAGCCTGTGCGGGGTTATGTTTGGGCTTGCTTCACACAAGGTGAACTTAGCCGCCGGGAGAAAAGCCGCATGTCATGCCCGAACGCAGTCCGGCGTTCCGTAAAACGCCGGCATCGGGTTCGAGCATCCTGGTTAAGGATATTGGGCATGATTGGGCGAGCACCACACGAAAACCGATGTTGTTGTTCCAGTTGTTGTCGGGATTGTTCCTGTTGCGAGCGGCGCAGCGCAGATTGTCTGTGTTGTTGTTCCAGGCGCCGCCACGCAAGGCGCGCGCATCTATTGGGCTTTTCCCCGCCTGGCCCCAAGGGCCAGATTCTCTGGATTATTGGGCCGGTACGGCGCCAGGATGTTTGATCCAGCCGCCCAGCAAGCGGCCCAGTTCCGTCATCTGTTTGCTGCCAAATTGATATGATTTGAGATTGATAAAACGCATCTCATAACTCAATCGAAACAACAGTCTCAGCCGTGCCAGAGCCTCATCTGCCCGCTTTAGATAAGGTAGTTTGTCTTTACGCATATTGGCCACTGTGGTCAATTCTATAAACTCCAGGACAGCGTTCTCCAATTTTGCCGCCACGCTGAAACGGTAGCTTTTCGGAAACTTACCCGTATGCTGCAGCAACCATTTGCAGAAATCATACCCTCTCTTGATAACCAGGAATTCTTGATTTGGCATATCTCCCTCCGTTAGTGCGCAACTCTGACAGGGTTTGGAACCCTGTCAGAGTTTCAAATTTTGCCGCGATCAAAAGATCAGAGTATCAGATGGACAGAGTAACAGAGTCCCAAAATCAAGACTGGGCGAGCACCACACGAAAACCGATGAAGTTGTCCCAGTCGTCGTCGGGACTGATCCTGTTGCGAGCGGCGCAGCGCAGATAGTCCGTGTTGAAGGCCCCAGGCGCCGCCACGCAAGGCGCGCGCAGCCTTGTCTTCATCGTACCAGTTCTCCTGCCACTCCCAAACATTGCCGGCCATGTCCATCAACCCCTCCGGGGTGGCGCCGGCAGGATAGGCGCCCACCGGCGTGGTCTGCCCGACTTTACCGCCGTAGTTGGCGCGGGTGTCGTCCGGCTCTGGCTCGCCCCATGGATACTCACGCA
>CAZVSL010000927.1:0-1810 GCA_964629935.1 uncultured Calditrichaceae bacterium
CTGTTTACAGGGTCTGTAGAGATCCCGTGTTGCTTACGGGACTTCGTCCGGGTTAGGTTACCCGGCGAACGAACCGGCGCCGACAGGCAGAGGCCAGGCATCAGTCTTTTGCGGGCTGACGCCCGGCCTCTGATGAGTGTAGCAAATCCACCGATTTGTTGGCGGTTACACTTGTGGATTTGAAGAAATAACCCTAAAGGTTATCTGTGAATCACTTGTGACACCCACTCTCGTAAATACCTGTTTCCAAAAATCCAATAAACTCTGATTGTCTATCCATTCCGGATAATTGGGGGTCACGGGCGCCCAGATATCTATGCTCACATCATCGAGATAAGTATCACCACAGCTTTTACAAATTGGGCATCATATTGATCATAGACGATTTCAGGTATCACCAGCTCAGGCGCCTTGATGCGCATACCGCCCGCAAGCACCACCTCAACCTCCTCTCCAACGTGCTGTTGAAGTCCCAATATCTGCACCACTTCAGGCGAAACCGAAACCACAGAAGAACCGGTGTCGACAGACATACAGCACACATCTCTGCCGTCCAGCAATGTCTCCACCAACAAAGCAGCACTGGCTGTATTTCGCGCATGCGCACCCATAACTTGTCGCATTGATCTCAATTCTGCAAATATCCTGCTCTCATCGGGATTCATGGCAGAGACGCTGTGTTTGAGAGCTGCATAGCATTGATTGATTTCTGCTGAGAGCTTGCGTGGGCCGTCTTGACTGAGCCACGCTTCATAATTATCTAACTCGTGCGCAAACTGTTGTTGTTTGTGTTCGACCTCTTCAGAGCGCTGGTTGATTTGTTGATTTAGTTCTTCAGTCTCGCGATTGAGAGATTTCTGGCGTTCGTTAAATCTCGCGACACGGCAATTGTATTCTTCGACTAATTCCTGATACTGCCTGTCGATGCCGTCATGCTGCTCAGCATTTGCGGGCTGTTTAAGCTCTCTGCCTAGTTCCTCCAAACGTTGCTTCAGGGTCTCCAACCCCTCCAGCTCATCAAACAATCTCGCCCGCTTGGCTTCAGTTTGACGTCCCATTTCTTCAACCCACGCATTGTAGCTCTTGACTTCACGATGTTGCGATTGGTTATATTCTTCGATGGGGTCGACCTGAATGTAGCGCTCAAACTTGTCTTGGATAGCAGCAAACTGACCATTACGCATGGCGTCATTCCTGACCTTTCTTACTTAGAACCGAACTGTTTTGAACGGGTGCGAGGGAGACAAAGTGCGAGATGTTACCCGATTGAATAAATCTCAACAATCAAGAAATCCAGCTAACCTCCATGGTTAGAACTGTATTAGAACTTGTACGAATTGAGCAGTGCGAGATGCAAGGAGTCAGTCGCGGGCGAGTTGACTATGTAAGAACTCTACAAAACTACCCGCGTTTTAAAGTAGTTCGGTCGACAAGCAATTTTGATGCCAGAAAGAAAATTGGAGTGTCTCAAGCAAGAATAGACTTAAAAAAAGCGGAGGACAAGGGTTTGCCACTATAACGCATATTGTTTGACAGTGTTTAAGCGTGAGATTGTGTTTCAGCGCAAAACAAGGTGGGCCATCAACAATCACAATACTCCTCACCCAAATACTGCCTCGTCGCCTCACGCTCGGGATTGCGAAATAGCTTCTCCTTCGGACCTTGCTCGATGATTTCGCCGTTGCACATGAATATGAGCTGGTCAGCGATGCGGTGGGCTTGCTGGATATTGTGGGTGACGAAAACGATGGTGTAGTCCCGCTTGAGTGAGACCATCAGGTCCTCGATGGCGCGCGTGGAGACCGGATCG
>CAZVSL010000928.1:0-994 GCA_964629935.1 uncultured Calditrichaceae bacterium
GACCATTTCGAACGTCGCCATCCCGTTTGTGATCTTGTTGATCGTCGGCTATGGCTTTTTCAAGAAAGTCAAAATCTATGAAGCATTTGTGGAGGGAGCCAAAGGTGGCTTCGAGGTCGCCATCAAAATCATTCCGTTCCTGGTAGCGATTCTTGTGGCCATCGGCATGTTTCGCGCTTCCGGCGCTATGGATTACCTGATCGCAGCTATTTCGCCCCTGACCAATCTCGTCGGTCTGCCGGCTGAGGCCTTGCCAGTGGCCATCATGCGCCCGCTCTCCGGCAGCGGCACCCTCGGTCTGGTGACGGAAATCATGAAGACCCACGGCCCGGACTCGTTTATCGGTCGCCTGGTCTCGACTATGTATGGCAGCACGGAAACGACGTTTTATGTGCTGGCGGTGTACTTCGGCTCGGTTGGCATCAAGAAGACCCGTCACGCCGTTCCAGCCGGCCTGCTGGCTGATGCAGCCGGCCTGGTGGGTGCGTTGTTGATTTGTAAGATGGTGTTTGGGTAGACGATGAGCGTTCAGAAAATGATATTTGGGTCTGCATCGCGGCAGTCCAACGGCGCCAATCCGTGGCTAAAAAGCCTTGCGCGGAAAAGTACAGCAATTGAGTGAGGTCAATTAAACCCCTCCTTCAAAATCCAATCGTCCGGGTCGATGGCAGGCTGCTGACCTTGCGGCAGAACAAGCGTTTCCTGGCCAAGCGTCATATCCACTTTCTGGATGCGATCGCCGATTTTCACTTCCACGGGCATGGGGAAAGGCAGGCTGTTGGGCACTTCCCAACGCAGCTCAAGGGTCTGGCCGTGTACGCGCGACGCCAGTCTCGGCAGCTCCGCCTGCCTGAGATAGGTTTCGAAGAACCAGCCCAGGTCCTGGCCGGAAACTTCTTCGGCAATCTTCTGAAAGTCATCCGTGGTTGCGAAGTGGCAGTGGCGGCCATCGGTGACGTATTCCATCGCCGGGGCCGGATAGGTGAACTTGCGC
>CAZVSL010000928.1:1004-1801 GCA_964629935.1 uncultured Calditrichaceae bacterium
GTAACGCAACGTATGCAGCACCCACGCCCCCTTGCTGTAAAGGTCGCTGCCATAAATGTCGCGCGTGCGCTGCGACGTGCGTGGCGCCAGCGGCAGCTTGTTGCGGATACGGTTGCGCATGGCGCCCATATATTCGTGGTAAGCCTGAGTATGGTGCAATGACTCGGCATACAGCGCTTCCATGTAGGTCGCAAATCCTTCGTGCAGCCACCAGTCGCGCCAGTCCGGCACCGTGACCAAATTGGCAAACCACTCATGCGCAAGCTCATGAAAATGCAGCGTATCGAAACCGTACGCGTTGTTCTCAAACTCGCCGCCATAAGAGATAATGGTTTGATGCTCCATCCCGATGTAGGGTGTTTGCGCCACGCCGTACTTGTCGCGACGAAACGGATAGGGTCCGAGGGTACGCTCGAAGAAATCCAGGTGTTGCAGAATCTGCGGAAAGAAGCGCATGGCCTTGACATAGTTTTCGGGCATAACCCACAAAGTAACGGGAAAGGACTCGCCGTTGATACTCTGATACTTGTCATCGAGCCGGCTGTACTGTGCGATGTTGAGCGTCACGCCATAGTTGTTGATGGGTGTGGAAATGTACCAGTGGAACGTATGCATGCGCTTGCCATTGCGCCAGAAGCGCTCATAGTCCCGCATCTGACCGTTGGCAGCGACAGTGAGCGGCTCCGGAACGGTGATATGCAAAGCCATAGAGTCGGGTTTATCAGACGGATGGTCCTTACATGGCCACCAGATATCAGCACCATTGAGCACGGAGACGATACCCAGCCATGGCTCGC
>CAZVSL010000929.1:0-1795 GCA_964629935.1 uncultured Calditrichaceae bacterium
GCCTGATGGTTCAGCATCAGGCTAAAAAGGCAGATTCGTGAATAAACCAGGCTAGCCAGACTTTGTGATTTCAAATCTCGCCCAAAAGCCTGTCCTGAGCTTATGGAAGGATGTCAAAGCAAAGCTTACGCCATAGCGCCGAGGGGGTAATGCGGATTATCAGACTCACAAGTTCTTGTGTCGAAGAAGTTGGGCCAGCGTCTGGCAGAAGGTGTCAGTATCCGGGGATTGCAACCTGCCTGAAGCAAGTAGGCGGACAGCTCAAATCAAAGCTTGCTTGTGACCCAGTCTACGACCTCGTTTTGACCGCGTCCATGCCATTGCTTTTTGAGTGCGAAAACGAAGAGCGTATCATCAGAATGGATAAAGCTCCGCAATTCTCTGTAGATCGATTTGGTTGATTCTTTAGAATGGATCAGGTAGGAGGTGGAGGAGAGTCTGACGTGGCTATATTCCTTGATCGTCTCAGTCAGGCCGCTGTAATCCAATTCCGGATGCTTGCGTGTGAAGGTAATCAGAAGCGTGTTCATTTTGAAACCGGCGTCTTATGTAGAGGTCAGACCGTCAGAATTTATACTACCATAGATAATAAGACCGAGTTTGCGGAAAACAAAAACCTTGCGAAGGTATCGAGACCTTCGCAAGGTGACGGTCTTTCATTGCTATTGTTTCTCGGTCACGGCCTCCTCCTGCTGATCAAAGAACACCACCTCCGTTCGCCGGTTTTGCGCCCGGCCCGCTTCGGTGGCGTTATCGTACTTGTCACTGATGCCTTTGCCAAGCGCCACGATACGGTCGTCAGGAATGTCTTGTTCGACGAGATAGCGCTGGACATAGCTTGCCCGACGCTGAGACAGGTTGAGATTATAATCCGGGTCGCCGACATTATCGGTCCAGCCAACCAGCCGCACCATGCGAGTGGAGCTCTTGCCAAGCTCTCTCCGGATGAAATCCACGCAGCCCTTTAGCTGGGTCTGGGTGGAAATGTCGTTCATGTCCAGCTTGTCTGAATCGAATTCGAACAGGAATCGAAATTCCGACGGCCGGCCTTCCGCTGTCAAGCCCAGTATGATATCTTCAGGAATGGTGTTATGCCTGATGCTTCTTAGCTCGTATGTGCCAAAGGTGTAGCCTTCTTTGGTTGCGGTAACCAGCAACTGGCGGCCGACCCAGCTCCGGACGCGGTAGATGCCGAGCGAGTCTGTTTCACCTTCGTAGATGACATCGCCGCTTTCAAGTTCCGTGACCGTTACCTGCGCAGCGGGAAGCGGCGCCGTGCCGGAATCCATTACCCTGCCGGCGATCTCCACAATTGCCGGCGAGAGCGTGAAGTCTGCGAAGTAGAGGGACTCGTCAGAAACTTCGACTTCTGTACTATCCGGAATGTAGCCCGGTGCGCCACGCGCCAGGTGTGCGGCAATGCCAACCTTGAGTGATAGATACCGTCCTCATTCACCTTTAGTGGTTTACGAAGCTTCTGAAACTGCACTGGCAGGAATTCGATGGCGGCTTCAGTCAGGGGCTCGCACCGGTCTTTTGCCAACACACGGCCGGTCAGGTAGGCCAGCGGGACTTCATAAGTGATACGGTAACCGGAGAGCGTGACGATGTCTTGTGAAATATCTTCGAAGATCGCACTGAGCTCATCTGCCTTGCGCGCTCTGAAGTGACGTCCACGCGAACCTTGCGCCAGCTCAACCAGAAAATCGTTCGGGTTGGTGAGATAGTCGATGGTATAGAACGCGACGTCCTCATTGGCAGCCGCCAGGGTCTTGATTTCTCCCGGGCCGGAGCC
>CAZVSL010000930.1:0-1794 GCA_964629935.1 uncultured Calditrichaceae bacterium
CGGATTGAGCCTGCTCCGCCCTTAACTTCACCCCACGTGCTGCCCCGGCGCTCCAAGCTCTTTTCCATCTGGTTCTTCATCTTCAGAACTTCCTGGCGCAGCTTATCGGCCGGAAGGTCTTTGAGAATCATCTTGACCTGTTCGAGAAATTCTATCCCCATGACGTCGTCGCCGGCGATGCGGCGGCCTTTGAGCATGGCCTGCTTTTCCCACAGCGCTGCACTCTTGCGCAGATAACGGAGATGCTCATCAAATCCGGGCACCAGGGCGCCAACCTGGCCCCACGGCCGCAGGCGCATGTCGATTCTGTATAAGAAACCTTCAGCGGTACCATGACTGAGCGCCCAGATAATTTTCTGCCCGAGCTTTTTATGCAGTTCCTGTGGCTCGCGTGCGACAAAGATCAAGTCGACATCAGAGCTATAATTGAGCTCGCGTCCGCCGAGCTTGCCCAGAGCGATAACCGAGAATCCTTCTTCACTAACCCCGACATCTATCGCCACCAAAGAGACGCAGACGCGAATGATGGAACGGGCCAGGTTGGATAGCTGATCCACCACACCCTGGAAGCTGAGCACACCCAGCAGATCGCCGCTGCCGATCCGGAGCAGCTCGCGCCGCTGGAACCTGCGCAGCCGGTCCATGTTGACGGCTAGCTCGTCATCGAAGTCGACGGCTTCGTAGGCATCGGCATGAATCCGCGGCCGGCTCTTGAGATCTACCAGTGTTTGAATTTCGTGAATCTGGTGCAAATATGTGGGATTGCGCAGCAGCACATCGGTGAGAAACTGACTGCCGGCAAACAGGATGACCAGCGCCTCCATGAGCCGTGGCTCATGCTTCAATTCTTCAAAAAGGGCTGAGACTTCCTGGGTTGCGTGTACGAATTTTTCAAAATTCAGCAGCACGCGATCAGGATGGGCCGCGTCGGACATGGCGCGAAACAAGATCGGCAGCACCTCTCGCAACGCGCGCCTTTGCGCCTGGTTGCGCGGGATACGCCGGATACAATTGAGCGCGCTTTTGGCGTCGGCCACCCTGAGCTTCGCAAGTATGGTGCGAATTCTGTCGTCATCCTGCCAGTCGAATGAAAACTCGCGAATATCAAGCGTAGAAATTGTCATATTCAAGATTCCAAATGTTTCTTCGCGTCCCGGTAAATCAAATCTATACAATGAACGCGCCAATGTCAACGAGGCATACTTCCGGGGCGCTATTTGTTACCAAGAGTTTTACTTGTCATTCCGGCGCCTCTTTTCTATATTTTTGTGTGCCTTGCTCAAACATCACTACCACAAATCACAATTCTCACTTTTAATAATGTTTCATCGCCGAATTCTTACCTTCGATAAAGAGCAATGTACTGTATCGTTGTAAACGGTTGTTTATTAAAGGATGCATTGTCCTGTAGTTATGGCATGAATTTTGAGCACCCCTACGGGTTGATAGCTATGCCAATCCATGATCTTTAAACCAGATACGAGTTAAGGAGAGTCCCTTGAAGCAAAAAAGCATCCAGTACAAGACCATAGACGGCAACGAAGCAGTCGCGTATATCGCCTACAAGACGAACGAGGTTATCGCGATCTACCCCATTACTCCGTCATCTCCGATGGGTGAATGGGCAGACGCCTGGGCCGTGACCAAAGATTCAAACATTTGGGGCTTTTCGCCCGATGTCATCGAAATGCAGAGCGAGGGAGGCGCTGCCGGAGCAGTGCACGGCGCGCTGCAGGCCGGCTCGCTGACCACGACATTCACGGCTTCGCAAGGGCTACTGCTCATGATCCCCAA
>CAZVSL010000931.1:0-1786 GCA_964629935.1 uncultured Calditrichaceae bacterium
GGGCTGCGTTTAAGCACCCCGCCTGCCGGTCAGACACAAGCCAATTGCGTGCGTCAAAATCGACGCCCACGAAAGCAGAGCCATCAATCCCGTGTACAAGCCGGGGCAGATTGCCTGTTGCTACAGCGCTGCTGTCAGGCGCCAGCTTGACGTCTGCAAGCCTGTTTTTTAGCGGGCGTTCCTGAAACAGCGACTTCACTTCCTCAGCTCCCACAGCGTGTGCCGCAATCTGTACCCGCGTTATCTCACCACGCCAGGTGCGATCCCCGGTGAGCTCATTACCCATAACCAGATGGAACGACTCTTGCCAACTGTCGAGGGTCATCCTGCCCTGCATGTAGAGGGTGAAAACGAACAGGAGCGCCAGATATGCGACCGCTGTGAACAGAAGTCGATGGGGTGTGGCAAAGCCGCGGAATCTTTGCAGCCCATCGAGGATGGCCAGCTTGTAGCGCACGAACAACCATGCGCCGACAACGCTGCCTGAGGTGTTGGCGACCACATCTGCCAAAGCCACATGGCGGCTCGGCAATAGCAATTGCCCTGCTTCCAGGCCCAGAGAGAAGAGCAGACCGAAAAAAAAGGACCAGAACCATACGCCATCTCTGCCGTTCGCCCAACGCAATGCCGCCACGCCAATGCCGACGGGTAGAAACATGGTAATATTGAGAAGGATGTCAGGCCAGTTTTGCCAGGTCAGAAAAACATACGCCAGGTAAGTCGGATCAAGAAGGCTGTCGAGACGCACCATCGTGAAGTTGTATGGAAACATGGTCACGCCAAGAATGAAGACCATGCTGAATAGTGTCAACCTGGCGCCTATGTTGAAAACGTCTCGATGCAGAGTGACAAGTCGTCTGAAATTATCGGTTCCGGTAATCGGTTGCGTCATTGTCGTCGGTTACAGCTCCTGAGATCAATCATCGATATCTTTCATTGTCGCAGCGCGGTTCACTCTGCGTGAAGTACATGCTCTGGCAGCGCTTCGACGGTCACCGGCCCAAAATCTATCTGACAGTGATAGGCCAGCAGGGCCACACCGTAGGGAATCGCCGGCATACGTGCACCCTGCGCGTCCGTCAGCACAATCCAGTTCTGCGGCTGTTCCTGGTCATGCCGCCACCATTTCATACGCTGTTCAAAACGCCGGTGGTTGCCGTGGCCATCGACCACTGGCCACGATTCCACGAGCACGTTATACTTAATGTTCGGCTCCGGCGCCAGACTTCTGTACGAAGTGACGAAAACAGCTTCATCATCACCAATCTTGTAAGAGAATTCATTGCCAACGCTTTCGTATCTGTCGTAGAACCATGCGATACTGCAGAGCCAGCCGCGCCGGGGACGGGCGTAATCGACATTGTCCGGATGGCCGCCCCACATCGGCAGCAGGCCAAAGCCATAATTGTTGGTATCCTGCAACTGGCGGCGGAAGATGACGTCCGTTTGCACGCGGCGGCCGCCTGCAAACGCGCCGGCGACCACAAGAATCCGGTCATAGCTCTCAAAGCCGAGCCGCGGCCGCACCCGCCATTCGCCATCGGCCTGAAAGCGTTCCCAATTGCCATCGTCGACTTCCAGCGAGGCTTGCGACCAATCCTGCACCAGCGGCAGGTGCACACGCGAGGTGTCATAGGAAAAAACGCGCTCGAATACCTGAGTCTCTCTGATAAAGGCATCAGCCTTGATGCGGATCGTATTGTGGCCCGGCTTAAGCTGCTCGTGCGCCAGCTCCACGATAAACTGCGGCTCCTGAACCCGGGGCTTGCCGCTGACAACGGGCTGC
>CAZVSL010000932.1:0-1783 GCA_964629935.1 uncultured Calditrichaceae bacterium
CTATGGACGGAGCGATTGCGATACTTTGGCACGCCGTACTGAACGTCCGGTTGAATCCGATAAACAACTTCACCAACCGAACCGCCGTGGTACGTGATCCGTATGCCCGGTGGTGTGGGAGGAGCGGGGTCGTGAGGCCCCGCCCTATCGCGATTATGTTGTAGGATATGTCACCATCATCACCATCTCAATGTTCTTTGAAATCAAAGATTCTTCTCATAATAGGCGATGCCTTCATCGGTTAGCTCCCAGATGCCACGACCTGATTCACTGGCGCTCTTAATGAACCCGTGCCGTTGCTTAGCTCTTTCTTTAGCCCATGCGATGTGATGTTTCCATCTGGGGACGCCGTGCGAGACTGTTTCGTTAAAATAGGATTTCTCAAATTCATGTTGAAATAACGTTAAAATCTCATTTTCTACCATAGTCTTTGTCGCTTTGCCGTCATTCTCGTAAAGAATTTTAATAATATGTGGGATTAATTCGTCTTGTATATTATTGAAAATTTTATGCGGAATCGATTTTATGCCGTTCTTTTGAATGTCCTTTTTAATATGGGGAACAGTTGAGTTGTCGAGTTTCAGTAATTGTCGCAAGACCCCATTTCGTGTAACGCCCAATTGTCTTGCCGATTCAGCTAATTTTCTCGACACATCATGGTCTACTTCAATCATAGTCATTTTATACCTCCACTGCTTGAATGGTTGCTACTGCTTCTTATGATAAATCGTAATTACTTGGTCATCTATTACCAAAACCGCCTTGTTAGCTATCTTGTCAAGGTGATTAATGAGACGTTTTAGATGGATAATCATTCGATTCTTTTCTTTCTTACGAACACTATATTCGATAGCACCTCCCGGTTTATTATGCGGAGTGCCAAATTCCATAATCAAATCGACGATATCTTTTGGAATACCTCGCTGTTGGCACGTCATTGTTGCGTGTCTTGAAATATCCATGGGTATCTCCAAATTTTATACGTTGAAGCTTAAGATTGATTCATATCATCGGGATCAATGGGAACATCATCAGACAACTTAGATTCTATTGCACTTGTAAGATTCATCAGTAAGACAATCACATACCCAAATCTATCTAATATTGGGCTATCGTCATCTAAAAGATCTTTCAGTTGTTTTTCAACTGACTCAGCCTTTGACCAAAAATCGGAAATAATGGTAAGTGCTTTTTCTTCCCGCTGCTTTTCTTCTTCAGCATGTTTTTCTAATAACGCCTTGAAAAGCAAAACAAGGTTCTCAACAACTAAATCCCGAGATAGTTTATGTTTTTCAGAGTATTTGTTGAGCAAACGCAAAACTCGCTTGCTGATGACAAAAGTCTTTCTGGTCTGCTTTGTAGAACTGCCCTCTCCATTTTTTTGGGCTGCTTCAATTGCCAAAGCGACGAGATTTTCGTTGGAACATATGAGGTCGAATACTTCTTTGGGCTTAAGATTATTTGTCTTAATTAGCCACTCAATTGCGTTATTACTACCCTCGCTCAATTTGAATGTGGTACGCACGGACTGTTTTTCTGAAAGACTTGTCTTAGACACCCGATCCAGTTTTTTGTTAATCTTTTTGTTCATAATGATTGCTCCGTCTGTTCAAGTAAGTGACGGAACCAATATAATGACTACAAATCATAATGTCAATATATTCTTACATCTGATGCACTTTTATATAAAAATATATATGTCGTAATCACCACAACAAACGGCTGCACTGGACAGCAGTGCTCCGGTTCTCTGGGTTAGTTTTGAGCATTTTCGCAGGCTATT
>CAZVSL010000933.1:0-1779 GCA_964629935.1 uncultured Calditrichaceae bacterium
ATATGACTGTCTTGATTGTCGACCGTGACAATTTTGGTCCATCCGGACAAGCGTATCACTTTGGTCTTGGGGCCGCGGAAGCGTTCTGCTGGGTTCATTATGAGTTTGCCGCGGACAATTGGACTTTGGCTCACGAGATCGGCCATCTTTTTGGCGCCAGGCATGAAAAGTTGCGGGATCCGTGTGACCTGCCATCGCCCATAGGTCATGGCTACCAATTGCCTAATACCCAAATAGGAACGATAATGGCTGTCGCTCTAGATCTTACCCGAATTCCCCACTGGTCGAATCCAGATGTGATCTATCAGGGACAACCGACCGGTACAGACGCGTGCTGCAATGTAGCAGAACTATTAGCTCGCAGGGCAGGAACCGTTGAGGACTTCGTAACAGAGATAAGCGGACCAATCATTTCTAGCCAGACTATCTCCGGGATCGCTTTACTAAACAACATCACCGTTGACAATAGCGCCACGTTAACCTTCGCCCCAAACTCACAAGTCTTCATCAAAGAAGGCAGCACCTCGCTTGAAGTCAAGTCAGGCTCAAAACTAATCGTGCAACCGGGTGCGAAAATTAAGTTTGCTGCTCCGGGTACGGGCTCCAACATAGTTGTTCGCGCCGGTGCGCAACTGGAAGCAATTGGGACGGCCAGCGCGCCGATCTTATTCTCGACCGCCGAAGCCAACCCCGGCCCCAAATCCTGGCGCCACGTCTGGCTTTACGGCTCCAACAACCAGCTCGAGCACTGTACCTTCGAATACGGCAACATCTTCTACATCTATGGTTACCCCTCGGCCAGCAGCGGCAACACCGTCAAGAACTGCACCTTCCGCTACTTCGACCACGGCCTGCACGTGCAGCAGAGCACGGTAACCATCGAAAACACCACTCTGGAAAACAACCGGCACGCCTTCGTGTTCCACAACAGCGCCGACGTCACGATCGATGGCGCAACTGTGCAGCACAACGGAAGGGATGGCATTTATACCAGCGGTTCGGTCGTGGACGTCTTCAACAGCGCCTTCGAATACAACGGAGAAGGCGATGTCAGCACCATTCACGGTATTTACGCCTACAGCGGCAGTGATGTTGCGCTTGGCAGCCGCAGTTTTAACACCGACCCGGAGGCGGTGGCAGGATACAACACCATTTGCCAGAATCACGGCGCCGGCGTGCTGGTCGCAGGCTCAGCTATGGTGCTGGCCGGCGATTATCAAGGCCCACCGGAAATTTACTACATGGCAGGCAGTAATTCGCTAGACGGTAACGGCACCCTGTCCGGAACATACAGTGGCAAAGACTTCTATAACAACACAGGTTCAGCCATGTATGCGCGATACAATTACTGGGGCAACGTGCCGCCCCCGTGCCCACCGGTTGCCAATCAAATCACCGGAACCGTACTCACTGATCCGTGTCTGGATGTGCCGCCAGGAATCAGTCCCATAGCGTTTCGCGAGCGCGGCAACTTTGCCAACAAAGGTAATACTGCGCTCGTGGCCGATGCCTCTGGTGACCTGGACAAGGAAGTAAAACAGCAGCTTATCGCAGAATACAAAGCCACCATCAGCAGCAACCCTGATTCTCCCGAGGCGGTTGCAGCTCTGCGTGCCTACTACAGTCTGGTGCGAACCGACCGGCAGGACAAGCTCAGCGAGCGCAGTGTGGCAGCCGATTATCTGCAAGGCCTGGCCTCGGCTCACGCTGATTTACCGTTGGGCCACACCGCCCTGCAACTATTGATTCTGGAGACACAGCGCACCGGCGACCTGACCG
>CAZVSL010000934.1:0-1778 GCA_964629935.1 uncultured Calditrichaceae bacterium
CACGCTGAAGCGTGAACACCGACCCTACCCTCTAAAAGTCAGAATTTCGATTTTGAGCGTAAAATGCCGGTTTGTGAATAATCAAGGCTAGTCGTGATGAACGCATTGTTTCTAAAATCCCAAAAGGACGGAGCTGATTCCGCATGGATATTGAGCGCATGCAACAACTCACCAAAGAGTTGATCGCAATTGACTCGGTGACGGGACGGGAAGGTGAGATTGGACGCTTTCTGCAGCAGGAGCTTGAAAAGCGCGGCATGCGTGTGCAGACGTTTGTCGTCGAAGGGGACAGGCACAACTTGCTTGCTGGCTGGGGCGAACAGGCGCCGCGTATCTTGTTTAACACACACATCGATACGGTGCCGCAACAATACGGCCCCAGCGAAGACGACGATCATATTTACGGCCGGGGAGCCTGTGACACGCACGGTGTTCTGGCCGCTCAATTGGAAGCCATGCAAGACCTGCATGATGATGGCGTCAAAGGGCTGGGCATCTTGCTGGTTGTAGGCGAGGAGACGGCACATGAAGGCGCCCGCCATGCGGCCAAGACTGCAAGCATCAAAGAACCGGAGGTCCTGATCGTGGGGGAACCCACGGAAAACAAGCTCATAACCGCACAAAAGGGCAGAGTGAAGGCTGATCTGCTGGTGCATGGCGTCGCAGGTCATTCGGGCTATCCGGAAAGATGTGACTCCGCTGTCCAGAAACTCTGTTTCTTTCTGGATGAAGTCTGGAGGACGCCCTGGATAAAAGAACATTCTGAGGTTGGCACGACGGTCAATGCTGTTATCACAGATGGGGGCAAAGCTGACAACCAAATTCCGGCTATCGCCAGCGCCCGCCTGATGTTCCGCTCTTTTGAACCATGCGGCCAGGTCCGAAACAAATTTGCAGAAAGGCTGCAGGAGCTCGAAATTACCCTGCCGCTTCCCAAATCTGACAAACCGCACTATGAAATCCTGTGGGAAGCGACGCCAAGTGAACCCGTGCTCGATCTGTGCACCGTGCCCGGCATCGCAACAGATAGCGCTGCTTTCAACACAGATATCAACTACTTCGGTTGGAATAATTGCCGCAAGTTTCTGCTCGGCGCCGGCTCGATCTCACAAGCGCATCGGGACCTGAACCAGGATGACTGGCACAACGCAGAATGGATCTCGAAACAGGAGCAGATCAGGGGCGTGGAGTTATACAAACACTTGGTTCAGCATCTGTGACTTCTGCAAAAATGTAGGCCAGGTTTCTTTTCCGCAACCGAACAACCTCACAGGTACGTTTAGAAAGTTGCTTTGACGGACGATAATAAACCGAAAGAATTGAAGTTGTTAAGAACATAAAGTATGGGAGTGCAATTGATGAATAGCGAGACAATCACCATCGTTTCAGGTCTGCCCCGTTCCGGAACCTCGATGATGATGAAAATGCTGGAGGCTGGCGGTCTCGAGATCCTCACTGACAATATTCGCAGCGCTGACGAAGATAATCCCAAAGGCTATTACGAGCTTGAAAAAGTGAAACAACTGGACAAGAGCGAAGACAAGAGCTGGTTGCAGAGTGCACAGGGAAAGGTGATCAAGATCATTTCCCAACTTCTGAAAAGCCTGCCCGACAATCACACCTATAAAGTCATCTTCATGCGACGCAAAATGGAGGAGATTCTCGCCTCGCAAAAACAGATGCTTGTCAGACGCGGTGAGCCCACCGATCGCGTTAGCGACGAAGAGCTGGGCAAGTTGTTTGAAAAGCACCTGCTCCAAATCGAAGAGTGGCTGGCC
>CAZVSL010000935.1:0-1776 GCA_964629935.1 uncultured Calditrichaceae bacterium
TTAGCCTGATGGTTCAGCATCAGGCTAAAAAGGCAGATTCGTGAATAAACCAGGTTAGAGCGTGCTGTTGGTGTTCGCGCTTCAGGGCAACTCGTCGAAAGCTTTGCACAATGAACTAAGACATCCACGCAGAGGCACGAAGCTTAGGCAGAGAAGGAAGAAAGCTTCGCGTATCTTTACTGCAAAAACTGAGGGCAGCTCTGACAAATGCATCAAGGGAAAACGTCATGGAAAATGCAATTCAGATTCTGATGGTGGAAGACGACCCCGCAGACGTGGAACTGACACGCGAAAGCCTGGAGCAAAGCAAACTTGAGCTCAACATGACCGTGGTTCACGATGGTGGGGAGGCTTTGGATTATTTGTACAGGCGCGGGCCATATAGAAATGCTGCACGGCCGGATTTGATCTTGCTGGACCTAAATCTTCCCGGAAAGAATGGCCGGGATGTGCTGGATAATATCAAACGGGACAAAGACATGAAGGGTATTCCGGTGGTGGTCTTGACCACCTCAAGGTCACAAGCAGACGTAGCGGACTTGTACAGGCTCGGCTGCAACTGCTATGTACAGAAACCCCTGGGATTGGAGGAATTCAATCAGGTTATTCAGTCTATCGAGAATTTCTGGCTTACTGTTGTCAGGCTACCGTCATGATAGTCAAACTGACGGGATACAAGCTCAGCTTGTTCTATGCGGGGGCGGCCCTTGTTATGCTTGGCGCCGGTGTGTTCATCGGCTGGCTCACAAGCAGCGCTGTCCTGACCCACGCATTGCCGTCACTGTCGCGCATTCCGGTCAGCTCTGCGCTGGCGATGCTGCTATATGGGCTTGCTGTTTTGCTGATCGCAGCCACGGCCTATCTCGGCTGGCGCGCTCAGCAGCAGGTCAAAGAAATCAAGTCCGTCAACGAGCAATTGCAGGATGAAATCCGCGCCCGGATTACCACAGAAGCGAAGTTGATCGAACTTGCTGCTATTGTAGAATCTTCCGAAGACGCGATCATCGGCATGACGCTGGAGGGTATGATCATGACATGGAATCTTGGCGCCAGACGCATGCTGGGTTATGCAAAACAGGAAATCGTGGGGCAATCGCTCGCCACCCTGATGCCCGAAAACCATGAACATGAGCTGGATTATCTGCTCGATAAGATCAGCAAAGGCGAAACCGTGGAACGGTTTGAAACGCGGAGGCGAAAAAAGAATGGCCAGCTCATTGATGTCTCGCTTACTGTCTCACCCATTTTTGACAAAAACGGCAAGCTCGTGGGCGTATCAGACATCGCTCGGGATGTAACGGAGCTGAAGGAAGCGGAGAAAGCGCGGCATGAGAGTGAATTTCGCTTTCGCCGCCTGTATGATTCGCACATCATAGGCATTCTGTTTTGCGATGAGATGGGCAATATCACAGAAGCAAATGCAACGTTTTTTGAGCTTACCGGCTACAATGCTTTAGACCTGCCCCTAACCTGGGATGAGCTGACGCCGTATGAGAGCAGAAAATTTGGCAACAATATCATGGAGGCGTGCCAGGAGGCGGAGAGCGCACTGTTGGTTGAAAAACAGCTTCAACGTAAAGATGGCGTGCGCATTCCTGTCATGCTCGGCATGGCAAGGCTCAATCAAAACAGGGACGCATTTATGACGTTTGTGCTCGATATCAGCGAGCTCAAGGGCATGCAGCAAGCGCTTGCAAAGAGCGAAGAGCAATTCAGGACCTTGTTTGAAGTCAGCCCGAATGGCCTGCTGGTTACAGACGAGAACGGCAATATCAT
>CAZVSL010000936.1:0-1767 GCA_964629935.1 uncultured Calditrichaceae bacterium
TGTGTCGAATTTTTTCGACTAAATCCGTCTCATTTTTCACAATAAATTCATGGTAGTCAATCGCTTCTTCAAATTGCTGCTCTGCTTGAGCGTACATTGCTAACGTCCAGGCCCCTTTAAGCCGTAGGCCAAACTTTTCAGAACTAAACAGACTTCGAGCTATCCTTGTTGCCCTAGACTTAAGTCCAAGGAGTCTATATGCAGCTAGTCGCGAGTTTTGAAACGCGATACAATGCTCGCCAAGCGAAAATTCGTTCAAATACCGATTGCCTATATCTATAATTTTGAACAGCACTATTTTGGCATCGTCTCCTAAGTCTTCTGACAAAACGGTTTTGACCGATCCTCTAGGCATCTCGTCAGTCTTAGGTGTATTTCTCAGCGCGTGAGAAAGCTGTTGATCATAGTATTGTTGCCAAAAAACAAAAAGCAGATCATCATACCATTTCTCACGATATTTGGAATCGGGCTGGTTATCCAAATGCGCTGCAAGCAACAGCTCTGCTTCTTTCCATTTCTTTTCCTGCAACAACGATTCAATGTTCTCAATATCTCCATTTGATTGCTGTGTTTGGCCACAATCCATCGACGCCAGTACTATCATCAGCATCATCATTTTTTTCAGGTACGCTGTTGACATTTTTCGTAGCTCCTGCGTATATTGTTTTTGGTTTCTCCGGGAATTAGCTTTGCATCGGACTAAAATTTGAAGATATCCATCGTCTCTGGAATCTGGTGGCCAAGGCTATCTCGTCGTCCTTTGTGAATTACCTCCATAATGGTCCCTTCAACATAGGGATCATAATATATGGTGTCTGTTCTGGTGCCAGATTTGATATATAGAGGCATGTTGGGTCCAACCCTATTATACTTGGGATCATTAAGAATAGAAACGGCCTGAGCATAGGCCAAAGCGCTTACCTTAGGGGTTATCGCGACACCGCTTTTTTTCAGAAGCTCAATGAAGTAAGCGCCCAATTCCGGCACTGAGCCAAACTGTCCTTCATTCAAGTGTACAATCGCATCTGCCGGTGGAAGTTGATTCGCAATTGTGGCATCTAGAACAAACTGTGCCAGAAAAGCTCCTGATAGATGATGATCATCGTCTCTTGTCCGATATTCAATAAAATCCTCGCCATAGTCCACAACAACAAAATCCAGAGAAGGCACTCGTTCTGCTTCAACCACAATATCTTGCTCGACAACCCACAGATCTGCTGTACCATCTCCGTCTGTGTCAACCCATTCCAAACCAAAAGGATCAATTCTCTTTGGTGGGTTGTTGCCAACGTAGATATAGGAAGATTCCCATGGACGGATCTCTGAAAGTGGATCCACACTCCCCCACCGCCCAATCTCGGGCATATAATACCTCGCCCCAAAATAATCCCACCCCAACCCAAAATCCGTATCTCTCTCCTTCCCCGTAAACTTATTCACCAAATTCGCCTGCGCCGCCATGCTGCGACCTTCCAGCGTCAAGCCCCAGGGGCCGTAATCATCATACGCCACCACCTGGCCAATGTCATCTACTGTGGCACGCACGGAGCCGAGATGGTCTTTCAGGTAGTAAACCATGCTGGTGTTGTCCACCCATTCGACTACCATTTGAGCCTGAGAAGTGGTGGCGGTCTGAGCCTGCTGCAAGCCTGCCAGACCGCGGTTGCTCTCCGGCGCCGCAAGCCAGCGCTCTGCCTGTTCTTTGAGTTCCAGATTCATACCGCCGCCCAGAACTCTGGCTGAGAGAATGGTAGCATTCTTCGGCAC
>CAZVSL010000937.1:0-1767 GCA_964629935.1 uncultured Calditrichaceae bacterium
GGGGTCAAAGTCATTCTGGAAACGTGTCTGCTGACCGACGAAGAGAAAATAAAAGGCTCGCTGCTTTCGAAACGGGCGGGCGCTGACTTTGTTAAAACCTCCACCGGCTTCAGCAAAGGCGGCGCCACGCTTGGAGATGTAGCGCTCATGCGCAGAGTTGTGGGCCAGAATCTCGGCGTCAAAGCTTCCGGCGGTATTCGTGACTATGAAAGCGCCGTCAAGATGATTGACGCCGGCGCCAGCCGCATCGGCGCTTCGGCCAGCATCGCCATGGTGACGCAATGAACCAGGTAGATTTGATCGCCAGGAAACGAGACGGTCTGGCCCTGAGCGAGGATGAGCTGGAGTTTCTCGTGTCAGGATATGTCGACGGCAGGATACCCGACTACCAAATCTCCGCTTTCCTGATGGCTGTCTACTTTCAGGGCATGACCGATGCAGAGGCTGCCACACTCACACGCCTCATGCGCGATTCCGGCATCGTGCTCGACCATGGCGGCATCGCCGGCGTTAAAGCTGATAAACACAGCACCGGCGGCGTGGGCGACAAAGTTTCTCTGGTGCTGGCGCCACTGGCCGCATCCGCCGGTCTCGTCGTCCCGATGATCTCAGGCCGCGCACTGGCCCACACCGGCGGCACCCTCGACAAGCTCGAAGCGATTCCCGGTTTTCAGACCCAACTTTCGGAATCTGCAATTAAAAAGCAGCTTGTGGAGATTGGCGTCGTGCTCATTGGCCAGACCTCGGAGTTAACGCCGGCAGACAAGAAGATCTACGCCTTGCGCGATGCCACCGCCACGGTAGATTCTATCCCCTTGATAACTGCAAGTATACTCAGCAAGAAGATGGCCGAAGGCATCGATGTGCTCGTTCTGGATGTCAAGGCCGGCAGCGGCGCCATTTTCAAAGATACAGAGTATGCCTGGAAGCTGGCAAAAAAGCTGGTGCGCACCGCCGACGTCTTCGGCCTGAAAACGGCGGCTGTCATCACCAACATGGCGCAACCACTCGGCAACACCATCGGCAATTGGCTGGAAACCAGAGAAGCTATCGAAACCCTAAAGGGCGACGGACCTGCTGATCTGAAAGAACTTTCCGTTCTCTTGACTGCCCGAATGCTGCTGCTGGGTGGTCTGGCCAGGGATCTCGACGAAGCCACAAATTTGCTGGAAGCCAAACTGGCGAGCGGCGCGGCGCTGGATAAGTTCATGGAAATCGTCGAAAGGCAAGGCGGCGATACCGCCGTCGTGGAGCAGCCCGAGCGTTATACAAAAGCAAAGTGCGAATGGACGCTGGAAAGTCCGCAATCGGGTTTTATCTCGAAATTGCATTGCCGTGAATTGGGCCTGATCTCCATGGCGCTTGGCGCCGGCCGCAAATCCATGCAGGATGGCATCGACTATACCGCAGGTATCGTCCTGCACAAGAAAGTCGGCGAGCCGGTGACGCAGGGTGAGCCGGTGCTGACGGCGTACAGTGGTAAAGAAGCGTTATTGCAGGAGCAGCAGTCTCGACTCGAACAAACCCTAACCGTCTCGGATAATACGCCCGAGTTTGAGTTGATCTATGGCATAATCGATTCAGATGGAGAGCAGAGATATGACTTGCCCGCCTAAACACACCGCGGACGCCCAAATTCGTCGGGCCCGTTCGCAGGAGGCGGCGGCATTGAGTGAGCTGGCATTGCGCTCAAAAGCTGTGTGGGGCTACTCACAATCGTTTATGGCGGCCTGCCGCGATGAGCTTTCCCTGGATGCGCAATTCATT
>CAZVSL010000938.1:0-1756 GCA_964629935.1 uncultured Calditrichaceae bacterium
CTTGCCTCCAGCCAGCTCTCTGCTGCGGACGTACGAGAGGCGCTGCAGCGCGAGAATATCACTCTGCCCGGCGGCGACATGCGCGAAGGCATCAGCGACATGTATGTGCGCACGCGCGGCGAATACCAATCCCTCGAAGAAATCGCCATGACCATTATCACGGTCATCGATGGCAAGCCCATCCGGGTACGGGATGTGGCACAGGTGGTTGATGGCTTTGAAGACATCAACCGCATTGTGCAGGTGGATGGTCAGCCCATGGTGCGGCTTGGAATTCGCAAGCAATCGGGCGCCAACACTGTAGCTGTGGCGCGCGAGGCCCGGCAGGTGATGGAGCAGGTGGACCGCGAGCGCGATGACCTGGATCTGCTCATGGTCATCGACCAGAGTGAGTTCATACAGAATTCAATCGATAATGTGCAGCAATCCGCTGTCTGGGGTGGTCTCCTGGCAATCTTTATCTTGTATCTTTTCCTGCGCAACGGCTCATCGACATTTATCATCGCTTTGTCTATTCCCATTTCCATTATCGCCACCTTTGGCTTGCTCTATTTCGGTGACCTGACTCTGAACCAGATGAGCTTCGGCGGCCTGGCGCTCGGAATCGGCCTGATCGTGGACAATGCCATCGTGGTGCTGGAAAACATGGTTCGCCTGCGGGAAAACCGCCATAGCCTTGAAGAAAGCGCCCTGACCGGCACACGCCAGGTCACCGGCGCCATCATCGCCTCGACGCTGACTACAGCCGTCATTTTCCTGCCGGTGGTATTCATGCAGACTATTTCGGGAATGCTGTTCAAAGAGCTGGCGCTGGTGGTTGTGTTTGCCTTGCTGTGTTCGCTGTTGGTGGCGCTCACCCTCGTGCCCATGCTTGGCAGCCGGTTTCTGAGCGTGCGCAACAACGATGATGCCGCAGAAGCAAAAAGCACACGCTTTGGCCGCTGGTTCGGCCGCCTCGAATCTGCCTATTCCGGTTGGCTTGCAAGCGCCGTGCGACATAAATGGGTGGTTTTTACTGTCACCGGCGGCTCCCTGGTGCTGGTCGTACTGCTCTGGCCGCTGCTGCCGGTTGAGCTTGCGCCGCAAACCGATGCGGATGAAATCGATGTCGAGCTCGAGATGGCGCAGGGCACGAACATCGCCGTTGTCAACAAGTATCTCCAGGAAGTGGAGCAAATTGTGCGCGAGACGATGCCCATGGAGCAGGTGCGGCACATGACCACGGAAATGCGTCCCGGCGACGCAGAAGTGGAAATATCCCTGAAAAGCGCGGGGGAACGCACCATCGACAGCTTTGTACTCGCGGACCAGATTCGCCGCAATGTGGCGGGACGGGTTCCGGGAACAGACATACGCGTCGACGCACAGTCCGGCCTCTGGATGTTACGCCGGCTGTTCGGCTCGGGCGGAGGTCAGGCTGTCGAGGTGGAGCTGCGCGGCTATGACCTGGCGCTTGCAGACCGCCTGGCTCAGGACATCAGTCTAATCATGCAGCAGACGCCGGAGATTGCGGACGTACGCGTTAGCCGCCGTGAGGGACGACCGGAGCAGAACCTGATCATCGACCGTGAGAAAATCGCAGACCTGGGACTAACGGTCAACGAGATTGCGCAGACAATCCAGACCAATGTCGGCGGCAGTCGCGCCGGCGTCTTTCGGGAAGGCGGCGAGGAATACCCCATTACCGTTCGTTTGCAGCCTGAGGACCGGTTGAGCACCAAGGACCTGAGCAACGTCGCCGTGCGCACCGGCGCCG
>CAZVSL010000939.1:0-1755 GCA_964629935.1 uncultured Calditrichaceae bacterium
CCGCCATTGCGCGCCTGCAGCGTGGCTCTGTCGGCATTTTTCACCATGATGGGCTTACAGCAGACATGCCCATTACTTTTACTGGCGCTGTCTACGCCATGAAATTCGGGACCATCGGTCTGGCCTTTAACAATCTGGATTCGGATGTTCGGGACGTGGTCAGTGGCAAGGAATTGGACGCGTATGAGCGTGCACTGCAGGTAACATTTGGCAGAGATTTTGGCCTCCACATTGCTGTAGGCGCCTCGGTGAAATGGGTACGCGAAAAATTTGCCGCTGAGTTTTCTGACGATGCCTGGACGCTGGATATCGGTTTTCTGGTGCAGAATCTTTTTCCGCATTGGACCTATTTCCGCCGTAGCTCCAACTTTCCTCAGAGATTCCGCAAATTTGACCGGCCAGAGGGCGCCAAAGGCCTCTCCCTGGCTGTCTCGCTGCTCAATAGCGGTCCTGACGGCTTCGAATTTGAGACCTCGATACACAAATCTCCCTTGCCGCAAACGCTGCGGCTCGGCGCCGCCCTGAACGCAATCGACACGGACGAGGTCGGAGTAGTTGTGGCTTTAGACTTTGACAAGTTTTTAGTGGAGCGGGAAAACGATGGCGCGCCGAAGGGATTCGCCGAAAACTGGTTTGCTGCCTGGGACGGTGGCTTCGATAATTTCCGCATCGGCGCCGAGATTGAAATCTATCACGTTTTCGCCTTCCGGTTTGGTCGCCACGAGAACATGCACCGCAATCTCCAACCCGGCCGTGAACCGGGTGTTACGGAATGGACTTTTGGTCTTGGCCTGGGTCCGGAGTGGGCACGTCTGAACCTGGTGCACCGTGGCTTCCCAATCGGTTTCGAGGAGAAATGGGTGGCTGATTTGGCATTGAGTTATTAGATTGCTCTTATGAAGATTCCCATGATATTGAGATTACTCGCACCGGGCAGAATTGTCATAGTCCTTGTGGGTCTACAAGTCATGCTATACAGCAGTGGCTGCTTAAAACGAGTTACGATTCCCATTGAAAGCAGCCAGGAAATTAACAACGAGATACTATATGTGTACCTCAAAGAGGGGTATGAATATAATGGAGAATGGTACTTGGAGTTACAGGAGCCTGAATTCCAGAATGGCTTTTTGAGTGGCGTCTATAAAAAGGAGCGCATAAATATTCCTCTCGGTTAGATCAAAACCATAGAAGCTGTGGAACAGGATAAAAAGAAGATCATCAGAGGAACATTGATTGGGGTGACCACTCTTATTGTATTGGGGATTATTCTGTCGCAGTTGAGTCCGATTCATATTGGGTCCGTAGACTAGCGCAGCTAGCTAGCGTCGTAGGTCGGGTTGCACAAGACTAACCCGGCCTACTTCTGTTTTCTGTAGCTAAGAAGAGCCTCATTTTCCACGCTGATACCATAATACACGAACGCGAGTCGTGCGCTTATGGTAGTCTTAGGTGTGGGGATGCCTGCCTGCCCATTTCTTTCGTGCCGGTTTCTGTCTCCTGCACGACGATTTCTGAGCTGAAATGATATTCGTGTACTGTGAATGTGTAACTCTGGGTGTGAAGTTGATTCATAGAAAGCGAACTTACAGTCGAGATGACTGTCCTGTTTAATTGAATGTTAATATGCTACTTATTTGAGTTCTTGTAAAATGGTATGTTGTTTGTTAGGTGCATAAGTAGACGAGCGAGTTTCTGTGGCGCAACCAACTTGAGCAGCGCCCCCATGTACAGTGCGAGTGTCACGGTCTATGACCA
>CAZVSL010000940.1:0-1751 GCA_964629935.1 uncultured Calditrichaceae bacterium
ATGTTACTATAACGAATCAGGATTATGAGATTCTCTCTTCGCAGGGTACCTATACTGAAACGTCAAACTATTTGTACCCCACGTTCAATGTTGGATTGGATATGAATCGTAATGATGTGGTTGATGCTTGGGAGATGCCGTTGGCTCAGAAGTTTTGTCCTGTCGTTTTTCAAGACAAGAATGATAATGGTTGGGTTTCGGGTGCACCTGGCATGGATTACACCTTAAGGCCAGTTCCTGTTGAAGCAATGGACTTAAATGGAGACGAGGTTTTGGATGTGGATGATGTGAGGGTTCAGGTTCGCAACTTCTCTACAGGTGAAATACTGGGAGACGGTTATAGGATGGATGAAGTATTCGTGCTTGATGAAATTCAAGGGGGCTTTTTCCCATATGCGAATTTATATCCGGACAAAGTTAAGAGATTGCACGAAGTATTTGGACAGGTTGGGACATCTCAGCAGTTCTATTACTTCCTTCCGCATTATCGATGGGCAACAGGCAATTCCAGCGAAGGGAATGTGTCATGGTATGGGAAGTGGAATGACCTGTATATGAGCAAGGGTATATCTAATAACTGGTACATTGAAGGAACCATTTATGCATTTTTTGATGGAAGTGGAGGTAATTGTAAAATCCTCTACAATATGCATTTTCCTTTCAATGCTGCTGCCAATCGGCACGAAGGTGATTGGCAAGGAATTGTAGTCGAGCTCGATTCTCAAAACCCAAATGTAGCTGATTTTGTTTCCGTTACTTATCATTTTCATGGCGAGAAAACTATCCGCACGGTGCCGGTGACCTATTCCCAAGGAGCTGCGGAAGATTTACATGACGAGCCCTTTCCCGGTGATGGAAATAGCAATCCAGCTTTTGCATATCGCTACTATGTTATTGCTGGAACCCATCCTGTTACTTTTAGCGGAGGACGTACAAATTACCTTGGTGTTGAGGGTTGGGGTTCTCATGCTCAATATCCTTGCCCAGGAACGTGGACCAGGAATTTCGGAGTTATACGCGAACATGTTGTTGAAGACGGAAGCATCTATTTGGGTACTCAATTGTTTGATTTCTATGACTATCAGAACATTAAGATCATGCCGTCGAAACAATATGCATTGACGCACCTGAAAAACGATCCGGAATATAGCTGGGCCATATTTGGGGGATACTGGGGTGATGTGGTTTCTTTCCCATCGGCTGACCAAGTCATATGGGCTGAGTTGCTTAACACTCTCGGAGGCCCAGTATATCAGATATTTAAAGACACCGAGATCATCCCAGATTCGAACATTGCTGCGAAGAGTCCCTATGGTGGATACTATGATTAAGCTTGAAAAAGGACTCACGAAACTGATCTGTTTCACCATTCTCATTCTGTCCCTGTCGCACGCTCACAGCGGGGAGGGTTCAAGTTTGAAGCAACCAAAGTCAGAAAATCCAAAGGCCTTTGCTCCGAGATTTATTGTGAATATGGCGGTCGACTATTTCCTGACATTCGGGTTTTACGCCACCGACGATGACTGGACCAGCCTTGAATTCACCACCATGTTTATTGCGAATGCAATAACACCAATTATTCTGTTTCAAAATCATCATTCGCTGAGACCATTGCTTAAGACGCTGGCTTTTACGGGAGGCGCATTCGCCGCAACCGAGTTGGTAGCTCATCAAATAGAAGATGGCTATCGTGTTGTGGGATTGCGGCTGCTGAACTGGCTCATCGTCATGCCGCTCATCGCCTCAAAGCT
>CAZVSL010000941.1:0-1735 GCA_964629935.1 uncultured Calditrichaceae bacterium
GCAGCTTGCGCAGGCCACGATTGTAGATCAGGGCTAACGTATAGTAGCGTACATCCGCTGAAGCATGCTTCAGGAGCGGCCGCAGAGGCGCTTCGAGCTCCACGCCGGTAACGGATTGCAGCAATTTGAGCGCGTAAACAACCTGACGGTCGTTCTTGCTCGCCAGCGAAAAAAGCAGGGAGGTGATGGTTTTTTGGTCTTTTATGGAAAATTGAACTGCCTCGAGGTCAAGACTACGTCTGGCGATAGCCTGACGAAAGGAATCCACATACTCGGCATAAGCGAAATAAGAAAGAACCACCCAGGCTACAATGAGAACAAGCGCCACGAGACTGATCTGCGGCACACTCCATCCCAGATAGGTGAAGAAGATAAGCAAGATTACGCCGGCCATGCCGCGGGCAAAACGGTCGACAAACATATCGATGACCGCCTTTGTTTTCTTTTTCACCTCCGCATGCAGCGGCAGATAGAGCAGCTCCATGCCCACTTTGTGGATTGAATGTCGAAACGCGCCATCCCCAACTTTTATGGCCAGAACGGATATGAGGCTGTAGCTCAAAAAGACCCATGCAGAGGTGATAAACAAGGCGATGGGCAGGATAAGTATGGTTGCGCCGACGCCAAAACGCTGCAAGATCACGTTGGCCGCAGAAAGCTGAAAAATCAAAGCGATCACGCTGAGATTGGAAAGCCAGAAACCCAGAAAGCCCGTGAGGTCATCGACGCTCTGCATTTCCTGGCTGGCAAAAGCCACAAACTGGAAATCCGCGATCTGCACCACCATGTAAGTCAAACCCACAATTCCAAGAATAAAGGCGAGATGGCGCGAGCTCCGCACCATCTTACCGACCTCGGCAATCAATTTGAAGATGTGGTCCGGCGCCGCGGGCGGTTTCACTCTGCGCGTCACATCGACCGTTTGCTCCCGATGGCGCCAGGCTGCTTTGGCCAGCCCCAGAACAACGCATAACAAGATGATACAGAAAAACGCCAGGTTTGGCGTGCCGCCGATTTGCTTGACCAGAAAGCGTGTAAAATACCCGCCTACAATGGCGCCAAGCAAGCCGCTGGCGGTCAGAACCGGAAACAAACGTTTGGCCTCGCGCGAGTTGAAGACATAATTCGCCAATAGCCAAAACTGAGTGGTGGTCAAAACTCCGTAGATACTCGCCCAGATAAAAAAGGTATAGTACAGCACTTCGGATTCCGTCTCCGCCTGAAGCAGCCAGCGGAACATTGCCAGGCTGAGAATAAGCAGACCGGTAGTGGTGGTGATGAGCCGGTCAAGCCGCACTCTTGCCGAATATCGCAGGTAGGCTGTGATAAACAGCCCCACGACCACGGCCAACATCATGTAAAGCAGGGGGAGTTTCTGCAAACCCAGCTCCGAAACAAACAGCGAACGGGTCATGGGTTTGAGCACGTTGTAGGAAGCAATGACCGCAAAAACATAGCCAGACATGATGGCTACACGCCTGGCCTCACCCGGTCTAAGGTCTGCTACTTTCCTGAAAAGTGATGTCAATGCTGTGTCTTGGTTCAAAAAAGGTGTACAAAATTCGCAGGCAAGATAAACAACAAGCCCTACTTTGTCAATCTAATTCTCCGGGCTGTCCACGCGTGCACATCGTTGCGGTTGCGTGACCGTCTATAGTCCGACGTGCGTCTCATCCACGATGAACTCCGCAACCTTTTTCAGATCGCTGGTCTTTTCCCACACGGCTAGCTGCCG
>CAZVSL010000942.1:0-1718 GCA_964629935.1 uncultured Calditrichaceae bacterium
GCCTTCATGAATCTCCTGAGCGAAAGCACCAATACCGTTTCACAAGCTGGCCGGCGTGGCGCACTCATGCTGACCTTGCGCGTAGACCACCCCGATGTTGAAAAATTTATCACAATCAAGAACGATTCCAACAGGCAGAAAGTCAAGCATGCGAATGTGAGTGTACTGCTGACGCATGAGTTCATGGATGCGGTTCTGAACGATAAGGAATTCGATCTGAAATGGCCCTGTCTGCCCGAACAGCAGCAGGAGACGCCGCCGCGCGTTTTTAAGACTATACGAGCAAAAGACTTATGGCACAAGATCATTAGCAGTGCCCACGCCTCGGCAGAGCCTGGCATCATCTTCTGGGATACGATGAAGGAGTATCACAACGTTGAATATGCCAACCCGCTATCGAGCACCAATCCATGCGGCGAGCAACCACTGGCGGCATTTACAGCCTGCAATCTCGGCAACCTGCACCTGTTGCGGTTTGTAGACGAGGACGGCAGCTTCGATTTCGAAGACCTCGAGAACACGACCCGCACAGTCACGCGCTTCATGGACAATGTAATCGATTATAATATGGAATTTCACGCCTTCGACAAGATTCGGGAAGCAGTGGCATCGGACCGCAGAATTGGCGTCGGTATTACCGGGCTGGCTGACGCCCTGATGAAAATGAAGATCAAGTACGACTCGGATGCCGCCCTCAAGATGACTGAAAAGATCATGCGTATCATTCGGGATACAGCGTACGAAACTTCGATTGAGCTTGCCCGCGAAAAAGGCGCCTTTCCTCTGTTTGATTGGAAAGGCTACCGCCAGAGCAAATTTGTTCAGGCCTTGCCTAAACGCATCCAGGATAAAATCAAGGAACATGGCATTCGCAATTCAACCGTACTTACCGTACCCCCGGTCGGCACCGGCTCGATCGTTGCTGAAACCAGCTCTGGCATCGAACCTATATTCTGCACCAGCTATACCCGGTGTGTGAAAAACCATGATGGCGAAAGTTTCAGGGAGTACAAGGTCTACCACCCCCTCATCAAACAGTTATTTGGGGATGATGAAAAACTGCCGGACTACGTTGTTACAGCTCATGATATCGACCCCTATTTCCGCGTTCAGATGCAGGGCATCATACAAAAATACGTCGACACGAGTTTGTCATCGACGGTTAACCTGCCAGAGGATGTAACCAAGGAAACCGTCGCCGATATCTACATCGCGGCCTACAAAGCTGGCTTGAAGGGTATCACAGTGTACCGCGAGGGCAGCAGGGAGGGTATCTTACGAACCGAAAAATTTGCAAAGGCGCAGGCCGACAAGCACGGATATCATCCAAGGACACGGCCAAAGATCACACACGGCATTACAGAAAGGCTGCGCACGGGCGAAGGCAATCTCTACGTCACCATCAATGAAGATCAGGACGGTATTTGCGAGGTGTTTTCGAATATTGGGAAAGCAGGCGGCAATGCGCCGGCGCAAACCGAAGCGATCAGCCGGCTCATTTCGCTGGCTCTGCGCTCTCACATTGACCCGCGTGAGATCATTGCTCAGCTCAAGGGTATCTCAGGCCCGGCGCCTGTCTGGGAAGACGGAGAACTGATTCTGTCAACACCCGATGCTATTGGCAAGGCATTGGAACGGTATCTGATTCGCAAGGGACGTTTGCCGGAGGCCGGCAAAAAGAAGGCAGCGGACAGCGCAGAAAGCCGCGTGAAGGCTAT
>CAZVSL010000943.1:0-1712 GCA_964629935.1 uncultured Calditrichaceae bacterium
TTGGCAGCCGCTCTTCGAAAATGAAGTGGACGAATATACCATGAACAAGAATCGTCTGCGCCTGGCATGGGCCTTTATACGACAGAATCCAGAGCGTTTTCTCCAGCTCGCCTTATGGCGTATTCCCTATACCTGGGGAAGTGACAGCGCTTTTGTAAGTAATGAGTATAACGGCAAAATTTCCATGTTTGTGATGAACCTGATCCGGGGCATCTGTCAGACTTACTACATATCAGTCATTCTTCTTTGGGCGCTTGGCTTATATTTCGTGCGCAGGGAGACACTTTCCTCACCCGCCAGATTGTTCCTGGGCTTCTTCCCGGTCTATGTATGGTTCTTGCACCTGATCTTTGAAGCTCATCCCCAGCATCATATTTCCGTGCTGCCTTTTATCGCGGTCTTTGCTGCACTGAGTCTTGACAGGATGGCGCAGAATGGCAGCGATCTATATAGGACCAGGACAGCCACCGGTGTTTCCTCTGATAGAGTTACGCAAAAGTTGGAAGCAGGAGTTTGTAAAGATGGACCATCTTGATAGTCCACATTTGAACAAGGCGTTTCTGAACTGTGTACCAGACCCGGCGCCGGTTGGTATTACAATTATCCTGCCCTTACTCAATGAGCAGGACAACATTTTGGAGCTTTATGAGCGTGTCACCCACGTTTTGATCAGCATAGGGCAGAGTTATGAACTGCTTTTCGTCGACGATGGCAGCACAGATAACTCTTTTGCGCTGATCGAAGATATCGGAAAAAAAGACAGGCGGGTGAAAGCTCTGAAACTATCCAGAAATTTCGGACACCAGACTGCAATTTCTGCCGGTTTGGAGTACGCCACAGGTCAATGCGTCATTACGATGGACGCAGACCTTCAGCATCCTCCTGAAATGATCCCATCCCTGATCGAGAAATGGCAAGAAGGTTATGATATCGTTTACACGGTAAGAGAAAAGCCAGAGGACCTTTCTCTGGCGAAAATGTGGACCTCCAGGCTCTTCTATTCGCTTTTTAATGCATGCTCCAGCACTAAAATTCCAATTGACTCTGCGGATTTCCGACTCATCGACAGGAAGGTCGTGAACGTTTTGAACAGCATGAACGAGCGCACGAGATTTCTGCGCGGCATGATTTCCTGGATCGGCTTTAAACAAATTGGCATAAAATACACACAGGCCATACGGGCAAACGGCCTGCCGAAGTACAGGTTGCGCGGGATGTTCAAGTTTGCCGTTTCAGGTCTGACCTCATTCACAGCTTTCCCCCTTCAGGTTGCATTCTATTTCGGTCTGGCTGTCGCGATTGGCAGTTTCATCTACGCGGGCTATGTCGTTTATGAGCGTTACTACGGTTACGTCGTTCCAGGCTGGACAACTATCATGGTGGTGATACTCTTTCTCGGTGGTGTGCAGTTGATCTGTGTCGGCGTTCTGGGCGAGTATATCAGCAAGATATTTGAGGAAGTAAAGCAGCGCCCCCTGTTTATTATCGAAAATACATTAAACATTGCTACCCGAAGACGGGCTTTGCGTTCGTATGAAAGGAACTCGCTCTAAAGTTATAACTTTCAACTCGCCAGTTCCGCTCCTGGTGGCTACGGCGTTGATGCTTACTTGTCTTTCTTCACGTCCATTGCCTGGCGGTGATCTTGACCGGAAGGTACATGTGGTCGTGACAATCAACACTGTGTGCCATCCTCATGGCAATCCGGGAGC
>CAZVSL010000944.1:0-1709 GCA_964629935.1 uncultured Calditrichaceae bacterium
TATCCGAGCTTTTGGCGCGCTCGCGATGGCGCAGGAGTGTGTCGATCATGACGTTGCCGGCAAAGTGGATTTTATCGCGGCTGATGCCTTCCCTGAGCAGATTCTGCTCGCCGCTCGGCTCGGTCACGAACAGGAAGTCGGAAATCTGGTCTGTCAGGATGCGGTTGATCTCCTCCGGCATGCTGCGGTCGAAGCTGCGCAGTCCGGCCTCGACATGCGCCAGTTTCACCCCCTGCTTCACCGCCACCAGCCCACAGGCGATGGTGGAGTTGACATCGCCCACCACGACCACCACATCCGGCTTCTGCTGCAGCAGCACCTTCTCAAATTCCACCATGATGATGCCCGTCTGCGTACCGTGCGACCCGGAGCCTACACCCAGGTCGACATCCGGTTTGGGAATGCCGAGGTGGTCGAAGAACAACTGCGACATCTTCTCGTCGTAGTGCTGGCCGGTGTGGACGAGGGTCTGCTCGATCTGCGGGTGGCGTTTCATTTCCGCCACCAGCGGTGCGATCTTCATAAAATTGGGGCGTGCCCCCACGACGTTGATGATTTTTATAGGCATATATGACTCTTTCTATTTCAAAAGGTTGAGCCTAATTCAAAATTACAACAGTTCTTGAAGGCCGTTGAAACGGCTAAATGATGTGGAAAGCTTCTCATTTAATTTGACAACACGGACATGTATGCGTATATTGTCTTTTGAATACACGTATACTTAGGAGCCTAACTCTATGAAAGCAAAATTGAATCTGACCATCGATGAAGAGCTTATCCCGGTCAGCAAAGAATATGCACGGTCGCAGGGCATGTCTGTCTCCCAGTTAGTGGAAGAACTCCTGTTGGATGTAACCAGGAAGGCCAAGCCGTCTTTTTCACAGAGATGGCAGGGGAAGTTTCGGGCAGATGAAAAACCTGAACCGCGGTATGAAAAATTAAAACAACGGTTCCTGACTTGATTGTATTCTTCGATACCGACATCCTGATCGACGTGGCGCTTGGCCGTCAGCCTCATGCGAATGCTTCCGCACAAGTTCTGGATCTGGCGGAAGGACGTGCATTCAGGTCATTTATTGCATGGCATAGCATCGCCAATTTTTATTACATCGTCACCACCGATTCCGGAAAAGGCCACGCGCGGGATTTTATCAACGACTTATTGGCCTTCGTCGAAGTTGCGCCCACACGCACGAAAGACGCGGTTTATGCCACCACTTTAAATTCGGCTGATTTTGAAGATGACCTGCAGATAGCCGCCGCAGTGGCAAGTCGGGCGAATGTGATCCTGACACGGAATGTTAAACACTACAAGAAAAGCCCCATTCAAGTCCTGGCGCCTGGCTCATTCCTCACACGTTTCCCATCTTAGCTCACTATAAACCACCCATTGAGAACAGGCTAGGCCAGGAGAGAGCGACTGTTCAAAAATGCCCCTGCTATCAGCAGTCCCTGCGGAATCCATGATGGAATCAACTCATTCGCGTTGTTGGCGTCGACCAGGTAAACCCGAATCAAGAATCCTCTCCCGTCACCCTTATCCCTGGCGTCGTAGTGCTGGTCCGTATGCACCAGCGTCTGCTCGATCTCCGGGTGACGTTTCATTTCCGCCACCAGCGATGCGATCCTCATGAAATTGGGGCGTGCGCCCACAACGTTGATGATTTTTATAGGCATATATGACTCTTTCTATTTCAAAAGGTTGAGCC
>CAZVSL010000945.1:0-1705 GCA_964629935.1 uncultured Calditrichaceae bacterium
AGCGGGTGCGCGTGTATAACGACAAAGGCATCCCGGATAAGAAAGGCACGGGCTTGTTCGCGCGCGTGCTCTTGCAGCGCAATCCTTACCTGCCGGTGGAAGAAGAAGGCCGCCTCAACGAACCCCGACTGCGTGAAAACTTCATCACGCGCGTCTTTTGTCACTATCGCTGGCAGCAATTCTGCGCCAGACCGTATAAGGTAGGGGAGCTGGTGACATTTCACGCAAGGCATAAATATTTGCTCATGGCGCACAGTGAAAAACATCTGCGCGCGCTCGGCAAGCTCACCGCCATGGCCAAATCAATGCCTGCCAATGAGGTCCTGCAAACTTATGAAGACGGATTCTTTCAGGCGTTGAATTACAAAGCGACCAAACGCAAGCACACAAATGTGCTGACTCATATTTTTGGTCACTTCAAGAAGGAACTGGGAAGCTGGGAAAAACAGGAGCTGCTGCAGGTCATCGAAGATTACCGCAATGAGTACGTGCCGCTAATCGTACCTCTGACCTTAATTCGCCATTACGTCGAAAAATTCGATATCGCATATATCAAAGATCAGGTCTACCTTAAACCCCACCCGAAAGAGCTCATGCTTCTGAATCATGTTTAGCCTTGATTATTCAATAACTTACATTTGCGTTCACGCGGCTGTAAGAACACAAACGCAATACTGAAGTATTGCACTCCAGCCCAATCGGAGTAAAATACTTCAGTATTTCAGCTTCTTGAAAGTGTGGTTGGCGCGGCTGCAAAAACACAAGCGCAATACTGAAGTATTGCACTCCAGCAAAGCGGAGTGAAATACTTTAGTATTAAAGCTTCTTGAAAGTGTGGTTGGCGCGGCTGTAAGAATAAAAGCGCAATACTGAAGTATTGCACTCCAGTCAAGCGGAGTGAAATACTTTAGAAACCGGAGTGAAATACTTTAGTATTTCAGCTTCTTGAAAGTGTGGTTGGCGCGGCTGTAAGAATAAAAGCGCAATACTAAAGTATTGCACTCCAGCAAAGCGGAGTGAAATACTTTAGTATTAAAGCGAAAACCACCTACTAACTTTCAGCAAAAACACATTCGTCGGACTTTCGCTGAACAAGTCATCCATGCCGTCTGAGAAAGAGAAACGGCCGTTGCTGTCATCCCCGTTGCGTTCCTGCGTCCATACCAGAAATATGGTGGAGCCGGGATCATACTCCCAGCGCAGGACCAGATTGGAACGAAACTCCCGGAAGCTGAAATCCGGTGTATCCAGAGTGGCGTTGATTGGTCCGTTTGAGTCACGTGCGATTGTGTACTCAATGCCATCTTCGGTTTCATGCGCTACGAAGTCCTGCGCCGTAAAGCGATAGAATCTGTCTTCATAATCAGCCGCACGCGCATCGATCACAGAGCGAAATTGTGAATACCTGCCTGCGGAAATAAACGGCTGGCCATAATACTGAATGGATAGCGTCGGCGTAATACTGAAATCTAAACGAAAGGTGATACCGAGTGTTCTTTGATTGAGTCTCGCCAGAATGTAGCGGTCAGCGCCATCTTCAGCCTCAACCGTCTCCACGTATTGAATATCATCTTTGTTAACGGTATAAAATGGATTGATGCGCACTTGAATCGCATCCTTTGGCCGCACATTGAGCCAGGCGCTGAGGCGATGCCGTCGGGAGCCGCCTTCATCTGCCCAACTGTTCGAGCCGCCGAACCCTATC
>CAZVSL010000946.1:0-1697 GCA_964629935.1 uncultured Calditrichaceae bacterium
AAGGTTTCGCCAACATGAAAATGATCAGTGAAAACAGCATCGTGAGAATTTTGTTCTGGCTGTTGATTTTGACAGGAAATCCGGCTCTCGTCTTTGCACAGTCCGCTTCCAACGATAGCATGAGTATCACATTGCAGCAGGCGCTGCAGGAAGCCCTGGCGCACAATGAATTGCTGCAAGCGGCGCGTACCCGCGTCACCGGCGCCGAAGCCGCGGTACATGAAGCAGCCGGCAATCGCCTGCCCAACCTGGACGCCAACTTCAGCTACGTGTACAACGACATCGTGCCGGGCTTTCGCAAAGAAGTGCTGGGCAACATCGAGCACGATCTTTTCCCCACCGTCTCCGTTCGACAATCGCTTTATACCGGCGGCAAGCTCGCGCACACCCAAAGGGCTGCCGAAGCCGGGCAGGAGGCGCAGCACCAGGCGCTGGGAAATGAAGAGTTGACTCTCAAACTGGCGGTGGCGCTGACGTACTACCAGTTGCAATCGACCGCCAACCAGATCGCCATCTTGCAGGAGAATCGCCGGCAGCTCGAGGTGCAGCAGCAATACGCGCGGCTGTTGGTGCAGGCGGGACGCATGTCGGAGCTGGAGCTGAACCGCCTGCAAGTGGAAATTGCCAACACCGACGGGAATTTACTGAAAGCCCGCAACGATTACCAACTGGCGTCCAACAATCTGGCGGTTGCGATGGGCCGTCCGGAGCCGCAGCTCTTTTCGCCGGCGGACTCGCTGGCTATGGCGCCATTGCCAACTGACGCCAGCCGTTTGTTGGAAACCGCACTGGAGCACAATCCCCTGGGGCAAAAATTCGAGTGGGATTTGAAACAGGCGAAAGCCAAAATCGCGGTGCAGAAAGCGGCGCGCCTGCCGCAGGTGGCGGCCACAGCCTGGTATGGCTATGAATTCGGCCTGGAATCTTTTTCGCCATCGCAGAATGACCGCTATTTTGTTGGGTTGACAGCGCAATTGCCGATCTTTGACGGAGGAGTGATTTCGGCGCGCGTGGCGCAGGCGGAAGCACAGCACAAGCAAATTCACTGGCAAAGGCAACATTTTCTGAAAAATTTAGCGGCGCAGGTCAGCAACCTGCACTTGCGCGTGCAGGAAGCAGAGGAGCGCGTGACCATTCAACAGCAGGCCGTGCAACAGGCCGGGCAGAGCTACCGTCTCGCACTGATTGAATATCACGCCGGCCGGCGCTCGAATACCGATTTGCTCGACATTCAAAAAAGCCTGCTGAACGCGCGGTTACTTTTGAACGAAGCCATTGTCAATTACAATCGGGCGCAGGCGCAGTTGCTGTTCACGATAGGAATTTTGTGACAAATTCATTGCAAATGAGAACTTGCAGAAAAAGAAAGCTTTCACGCAAAGCCGCGAAGGCGCAAAGGTAACGCAAAGAAAAAAACTTTGCGGGTTCCCTACGGGACAGACTTTGCGTCTCGTGCGATTTTGTGTTTTTGGGTGGGCGGCGTCCATGTTGTGTAGCATAAATGATAGAAAGCAGGAAAGAAAAAATGAGCAGAAATATTGGTCCAATCATCATTGTGTTGCTTGCCGGCTGGCTGTTGCAATGCGGCGCGCCGGTCGAGCAAGGTAAAACCAATTCCGGGCAAGCGCCCAAAACGCCGGCGAAATTGGTGAAAGCGATCACCGTTGCACCGCGCACCATGACGGAGCGGCTCGAAT
>CAZVSL010000947.1:0-1689 GCA_964629935.1 uncultured Calditrichaceae bacterium
GCCCAACAGGACCAGAAAAGCCTGATTTGCCTGATCCGCGCCAATTCACCTGGACCATTGATACCCTGGCTTACCCGGGTAGCTTTCAAACACTCATGTATGACATCTGGGGCAGTTCGCCGGATAACGTCTACGCTGTCGGGCATAATTTTGATGCCGATGCCCGCATGTATCACTATAATGGTGAGATCTGGCGCCCCATTTCTTTTTTCAACATTGGCCCGCATAGCCTGGAAGATATCTACGGTTTCGGTCCGGATAATATTTGGGTGGTTGGCTCCATGCAGGTGCAAGACCAGGAACGACCCTGGATCTATTTTTCCGATTCCAGCATGGTACTGCACTTCGACGGCTCATCGTGGCGGCGGCCGCAATTCAAACGCCACCACATGCTGACAACCATCTGGGGCAGCGCACCGGACGACATCTGGGCCGGCGGCGTCAATGGCGCACTGTTTCACTATGATGGCGAGAGCTGGCAGCGTAGCGCCTTGCCTTTTGATATTCCATTCGATACGGAACCTTTTTGGAATATTATCTCGATAGCAGGGCGACCCGGCGAGCCTACCTACCTGCTTCTGAACGCCTACCCCCCACCACACGGCCAGGAAACATCTATCATGTTGGAGCAACAGAATGAAGGTTGGGCCGTTGTCGACAGCCTGCCAGGTTACGGTTACAGAGATATTTGGATGACACCATCAGGGAAACTGCTAGGAGCCGGCGTCCCTAATTCAACTGGCTTGCATACCGTAAGCTCATGGGAGAATGGCACGTGGCAGCAGCGGCACGTTTTTGAAAACTTTTTTCCAGGCGAAATCTCCGGGAGTAGCGATACCAACATTTTTGTAATAGGGCGCAGCAACGATGGTTCCCATAGCATGAAGTATCATTATAACGGGATAAATTGGTTTGAATTTACTGATTTCAGGCTGCCAAACGTTGTTTTTACTGATGCCTGGGTAAATGCAGGAGACGTGTTTATCGTAGGCCAACTTTTTGAAGCAGAACAGAAGTCGCTCGTTCTGCACGGAAAATGAGACCACAAGTTTACAAATGCTGAAAGGAGGTGAAGTCTATGCTTGAAAAACAAAACCCCCTGCCACCGCGGCCACGGCAGCAGGGGTAACAAACGGGTAACAGTTTCGCCATCCGGCGCCTTTTCAGGGCGGCCGGCAACCATTAACCCTTTTAAAGATAGGTAATTGCCCAACCGGATGCAAGGTTTGCAATTGCCGAGGAAGGTTATCATGAAGTTCTTGCTCATTCTTTTCAGTACTTCACTGCTGTTTTCAGCAACTGTTTTTGCCCAACACATCCCGGTTTGCCGCGGTTATAAGCATACGGATACATCCATCTGTTGGGGCTATGCCACAGCTCGGGCGTTCGATAAAACCTGGACCAGCTCCGATTGTCCGGCGAGCACGCTCGGGGGCATCGAAGAAATACATCGCACCTACTTCGAGCCGTATCCCTATAATGAAAGCGAACTTGAGGAAGGCGACATAATCGGTTTCGGACAAATTGACCCTCATTCCAGAGAAGTTGACATTGAATTGCGCCCATCGCATGTTTCTTATGTGAGCAACCCCTCTGGTGGTATCCTGGTCGACCAGGTGGAAAACGAGAGTACCGACGTACAGCAAACCGGTATTCCTCTCGACTGGGTCATTATGGGCCATAGCAACC
>CAZVSL010000948.1:0-1688 GCA_964629935.1 uncultured Calditrichaceae bacterium
CCGCAGGGTGGCCAGGTCCGGTATCAGTCCGATATACCAGAACACCAGCGAGATCAGAAAATAGGTACTGATGGCGAAAAAGTCCCACACCAGCGGCGAACGGAAGTTGACCCACAGGGCGCCGCGGTCGTTCGGATACGGCAACATCCAGTAGAAGAACCAGATGCGGCCCATGTGGATGAGCGGAAACACTCCGGCGCAGGTTACGGCAAACAGCGTCATGGCCTCGGCCGAGCGGTTGATGGCGGTGCGCCACTTCTGCCGGAACAGAAACAGGATGGCCGAGATGAAGGTGCCGGCGTGTCCGATGCCGATCCAGAACACGAAGTTGGTGATGTCGAACGCCCAGCCCACGGTCTTGTTCAATCCCCAGGCGCCGATGCCGACCCGAATCAAATGCACCGTGGCCCACAGGCCCAGCAAAAAAGCGCCAAACGCCACGCCGAAGGTGAGCCACCACCCTCTGCCCGGCTTGCGCTCCATGTGCCGAATGATGTCGTCGTTGACCGCAGAAAGCGGTTTTTGTGGTTCGACCAGCGGTTTTCTTAATGAAGTCGTCTCAGACATCTTGCGTGACCTTCTTCAAATATGTGATGGCCGGTTTGACGTACAAATCCTCCAGAACTTTGAAGGCGCGGGCGTCGTGTTGGCTGTGCGCGATGCGACTCTCGGGATCGTTGATGTCGCCGAAGACAATGGCGTCTGCGGGACAACTCTGTTGACAGGCCGGCCGTATCTCGCCATCGCGGACCGGCCGCCCGGCTTTCTTGGCCTCGATCTTGGCCGCCTCGATGCGCTGCACGCAGAAGCTGCACTTCTCCATCACGCCGCGTTCACGCACGGTGACGTCAGGATTCAAAATCAAATTGGCGCTCAAGTCGTTGCGCGGGTAATCAAACCAGTTGAAGCGCCGCACCTTATATGGACAATTGTTAGCGCAGAAGCGCGTGCCGACGCAGCGGTTATAGACCTGCATGTTCAGCCCCTCGCTGCTCTGCACCGTGGCCAGCACCGGACACACGCTTTCGCACGGCGCATTGTCGCACTGCTGGCACAACATCGGTTGATGCCGCACCTCAGGATTCTCCGGGTCGCCTTTGTAGTAGCGGTCCAGCCGCAGCCAGTGCATCTCGCGCCGCCGGCGCACTTCCTCCTCGCCCACCACCGGAATGTTATTTTCGATTTCGCATGCCACCAGACACGCTGAACAACCGATGCACTTGTTCAGGTCGATGGCCATTTCCCACTTGTGGTGGTCGAACTCATGCCCCTGCCACAGCACCATGCTGTCGAGATCATGGCCGTGCTCGTCGTGCTTGCCTTTTCGCAGCTCGGTTAGTGCGGTTTCGAGCAGGATGGGCCGGTCGTGCAGCAAATCCCCGGTTTGGGTCAGGGCGAATTTCTTGAATCCCGGCAGCGGTTCGAGTTGAATCGGTTGACCTGCAAATTTGTGTTGTGCAATCAGCGGAAACGCGTTTACGCCCACGCCTCTGCCGAATGGCCCGGCCTGCTCGCGCCCATACCCCAGGGCGATGGAGAGCGTCTGGGCCTGCTGTCCCGGCTGAATGCGCACCGGAATCTCCAATGTGCGGTCACCGTCGGAAAGACGAACGAATTGCCCGTCGCGCAGTCCGAGCCGCTTGGCCGCCGCCGGCGCGATGGCCGCGTAATTGCTCCAGGTGACTTTG
>CAZVSL010000949.1:0-1668 GCA_964629935.1 uncultured Calditrichaceae bacterium
TGCCCGGTGGTGTGGGAGGAGCGGGGTCGTGAGGCCCCGCCCTATCCCGATTAGGTGTAAAATATTACGGGCTTGCTCTTAAGTATCTTGGACTTTTTCTGTTGAATATTCGTAGGGATTTTTCTACATTTTATTCGGTCAGGATATGTTGCGAAAACTCAACGATTTCTATCAAATTAGAGGCTACTAAAAATGGATTCGAAGATATTATTAAAAGAAGCTTTACAACTAAGACCTGCTGAAAGGCTTCAACTTATTGAATGGCTTACACAAAGTCTTGACAAACCTGATGATAAAATAGATCAGGTTTGGGCCGAGGAAGTAGAAAAGAGGTATCAGGCATTAAAAGCGGGGAAAGTGAAAACTATTCCCCTGGACGAAATAATTCAACGGTATAAGTAATGGAAGTTGAGTTTATAGAACCAGCTTCAATCGAGTTAGATGATGCAATTGAATATTACAATCTCCAATCCCACGGACTCGGCGATAAATTCTTTGATGAAGTATTAAATACGATTGACCTGATAGTGCTTTTTCCAGCCATTTGGACGGAAGTAACAAAGCATACGAGAAAAGCCTTGTTGAGAAAGTTTCCCTACAATCTGATTTATACAAAACGCAATGAGAAAATTTACATTCTGGCAGTAGCTCACCAGCATAGAGAGCCAGAGTACTGGATTGATAGAGTCTTTAAATGATTTTTTTCTGGAACGATAATCCACTTTAAGCAAGGTCACGCACGATTAAGCACATAACTCTGCGTTGAGCCGAGGCTGCCGCAGGTGTGTGACGGCAGCTTTTGTGCGGCTTATTAAATCTTGACATTAATTCTTAAAACACGTAAAGTATGACCATAAGTCATACTAATTGTTGGAGATCTCAATGTCAACAGCAAAAGTAGCAATTACAATTGACGATCAACAACTTAAGAAGCTTGATCTTCTTGTCAAAGAAAAAGCTTATCCAAATCGAAGCAACATCATACAGGAAGCAGTTAAGGAAAAATTAAATCGAATTGCTAAAAGTCGACTCGCAAAGGAGTGTGCGAAACTTGATCCTCAATTTGAACAGTCAATAGCTGAAGAAGGTTTATCCAAAGAGTTGAAATCATGGCCGGAATATTGAGAGGTGATGTATATTGGGCAGATTTAAACCCAACTATTGGGCATGAACAAGCTGGCCTTAGACCGGTTCTGATAATTAGCAACAATATTTTTAATGAGCGATCCGGAACTGTGATTGCTCTGGCCTTAACCAGTCAACCACAAAAAGCAGGTTTCCCACTCACTTTCGAATTATCATCTTCACAATTTCCAAAACGCTCCTGGGTTAAAATAAGCCAAATTAAGACATTATCGTTATTGAGAATTATTTTTAGCCTAACCATAAAAATCAACCTGCCGCAAACAGCTCTGTGCAAATTTGAAGTTAGGAGCATTTGTTGATGTTTTGTGGTTAATTCATGTGCAGTGCTCTTAATGTTTGCGCAGGTTATTTTCGACGTGTGTGCCGGGCATGGGACGTAGCTATCGGGGTGTAAGTCCCCGAACCAAGTGTACGCGGAGCCTAAGGTTAGGAGAAGGGCAAGGGCGTCATCGCGAGGTGTCGTCTGGAGGAAGCCCAATCCAAAGATGCGGGGCGACGTACAGGAACCAGATTCGAGGTGTG
>CAZVSL010000950.1:0-1663 GCA_964629935.1 uncultured Calditrichaceae bacterium
GTCAGACCCGAACTTTCCGTGGACCGGTATCATGTTTGGCGCGCCAATTCTCGGCGTGTGGTATTGGTGCACGGACCAGTTCATCGTGCAGCGGGTGCTGTCGGCACAAAGCCCGGATCAGGCCCGGCGCGGCACGATCTTCGCCGGCTTTCTGAAGATTCTGCCTTTGTTTATTTTCGTGATTCCCGGAATTATTGCGTATTCGCTTTCGCAGACCGGCAGGATCGAGCTCAGCCAGGCGGATGCAGCCCTGCCGACGCTGGTGGGCGCATTATTGCCTGTCGGGTTCAGAGGATTGGTCGTCGCCGGTTTGCTGGCGGCGTTGATGAGTTCTCTCTCCTCGGTTTTTAACTCCTGCTCGACACTCATCACCCTGGATATCTACAAAAGGCTGCGTCCTGAGGCCTCGGAAAAGCAGTTGGTTGTGATTGGACAGCTCGCCACCGCTGTTCTTGTTGTGCTGGGCCTCGCCTGGATACCGCTCATCAAAACCATATCTGGGCAACTCTATCAGTATTTGCAAAGCGTTCAGGCCTATATCTCGCCGCCCATCGCAGCCGTGTTTTTGCTTGGTGTTTTCTTCAAGCGTCTGAATAGCCGGGGCGCCATGGCGTCCCTGCTTGTAGGTTTTGTGTTGGGGATTGGCCGGTTGGTAGCCGAAATCAACAAAGATAGTTTGTCCGGGCTGTGGTTCAGTTTCGCGGACATCAATTTTTTGCACTTTGCCCTTTTTCTGTTTCTGGTGTGTTCGGGGGTTCTGATCGTTGTCAGCCTGCTCACTCGCGTGCCCCCTTATGAGAAACTCGCCAATCTGACATTCGCTACCACGCCGACTGACACGGAGAGTGATCCGGCGTGGCGCCGTCGTGATTTGCAATTATCGATCTTGCTTGCGGTGGTAGTTGGGGTTGTGTGGTTGTATTTTACTGGCTGAGAAGTAATGCCGTCTAATCCTCCTCGAAGGATTCCGTGGCAAGCGTTTCTCTTAAGCGCTCCGGCTGCTGCGCCTTAGCGAACAGGCAATCCTCGATCACCAGATAGTCCATTTCTGTTCGCATGAAGCAGCGGTAGGCGTCATCTGGCGTACACACGATGGGCTCGCCGCGTACATTGAAGCTGGTGTTGATCAAAACGCCATAACCCGTCTTTTGCTTAAATGCGTTCAGCAGTTGCCAGAAACGGGGATTGGTCTCTTTGTTGACGCTCTGCAGGCGAGCTGAGTAATCGACGTGCGTGATAGCAGGCAGATCAGAGCGCTGGTAGTAAAGCTTGTCGTACAGAGACAACTCGGCGAAATTTTCCGGCAGCGGGTTTCGGCGCTCCGGCGCCACTGACGCCACCAACAGCATGTATGGCGACGGATGGTCCAGTTCGAAATACGCGCTGATATCTTCTTCCAGAACAGCAGGTGCAAACGGTCGAAACCCTTCCCGGTGTTTTATCTTCAGATTCATTTTCTTCTGCATTTCCGGATCGCGGGCATCACCCAGGATACTGCGGTTGCCAAGGGCTCGCGGTCCGAATTCCATGCGGCCCTGAAACCAGCCGACGACCTTGCCTCGCGCCAACAGTTCCGCAACTTGCGTGGCCAACACAGCAAAGTCCTGATAGTGCTCGTAAACGGCATCATACTTGTAGGTTAGATTATTCGCCTGCTGCCAGC
>CAZVSL010000951.1:0-1662 GCA_964629935.1 uncultured Calditrichaceae bacterium
GAGCGTTACGGCCGTACCAGATAGCAACGAGCGTCGATTGGGTACTGGTAGAAAGAACCCTTATTCTGGCAACGGCCGTAGCGGAGCTGCCACTGGGAGGGGCAGCGTTCAGTGCGTCTCAGTCCGTAGCCAGGGGCGCAGCACCAGCGGTTGCAGCCGCTGTGTCGGATGCCAGTTTTAAGGCGTATGGTGCGTATTCAAGTGTTGCTACTACGGCTACGGTTGCTGGTCAACGTATCGCGTCCCAGGGAATTCAAAGATCAACTCAGATTCTAAAGAGTATTGGAGAACGTGGCGTCGACTATTATGCTAATAACTCAAAGGTGATTACGGATGTCTACATTGGAACAGTCAACGGCTTTGGTGGGCCGGTCAATGCTCAGACAAATTTGGGTATCGGAGTTCAGGAAAGTATCAAAGTGCTAAGAGCAATAAAAGTAATTCCTTTTTGAACAAGTATGGATGGTGTCATTTGGTTTCCTTCAACAGGCACCATCCTCTCTCTCTGATAATGCTCGTCATAAGGAGCCGACTCAATATGGTCTATGTCTTCAAACTCATGGTTAGAGCTCATGTTTACTTAGTAGTAATAGTGTTAGTGAGTTTCATAATTGAAAGAGTGACGGGTCTTTTCTTGTTGGTTACAGCGTTCTCTGAAAAAAAGAGAAACCGATCTCAAGCTGAAGGGAATACTGGCTTGCACACCATTTTGTATTTTATATATTTGCTACTTTTTACGATCTACAATGTTTATTTTGTAAAGAATGCACCTGCTGAATACGCATTCTGGAAATGGTTGCTACTGTCCGTCCCGTTAACCGTTACATTTGGCATTGTATATCACAAATATCAAGGAAGAGAACCCGAGTTCAAAAGATAATAGGTTCTTGTGTGTGAAGGGCTTATAAAGTATGACATCTCTTTTTCCTGTGTTTGTCAAAGCACACATTGCTTTATTGGTAATATTAACGGTAGTTTTTTTGCTGGAATATCTGACAGGCTCCATTACTTTCTTTCGTCCTCTTCTTCGCAAGAAAAAAGATGAGACTGAACTTCGCGGGATGTCGCTCTGTTTTAGCTTCCTCTACTTTGCGTTTATGTTGTTCTATTTGCTCCTTGAAATGACGATATTTCGTTCTATTCCACGAGATTTCTCGTACGGCTGGTGGTTTTACATTTCATCCTTTATGGCGTTGTTATTCTGGAATATATATTTCGGTTTCCACAAGAAGAGACTCAAGGATAGTCAAGACTAAGTTCCCGGCAAATTTCATGGCTCCTAATTTCTTCTGACCATATTACCAGAAATCCCATGTCATTCTGGATTGGGGGTCTTCAAGAATAGAAGCAATTATTCCCCTTCGACAAACTCATCGAACCGCAGCTCAACGAAGATGCGCGCTTCAAGTTTACCCCGTGAAATAAAAGCTCGAGTCGCAACACAGCGGATAGCCGTGCTATTTCACGGGGTGAACCGGCAACCCCGATATTGATTTTTGTAATATAAACAGGAAAAATCGGGGCAGGTGAGCTTGACGATGAGGATAACCTGGACTGGTACTACTTCGGCGCGCGTTATTATGATGCAGAGACCGGCCGCTGGTTTTCCCGCGACCCGGCGGGGCAGTATTTCTCGCCGTATGTGTATGTGGGCAACCAGCC
>CAZVSL010000952.1:0-1658 GCA_964629935.1 uncultured Calditrichaceae bacterium
CCGGCCAGATCCTGCCCGTTTCCGCCGTGGTTCAGAGCGAACGCCGGCGCAGCCCAACCGAGATCGAGCGCGTCGACGGCCAACGCGTGACCTACATCACCGCTAATCTGGAAAGCGGCGCCGCGCTGGGAGACGTCGTCGAAAAGCTACAACGGGAACTGCGCAATTTCATATTGCCGCAAGGCTTTTCCCTGGTGTTCAGCGGCGAGTACGAGGAGCAGCAGAAAGCCCAGAAAGATTTCGGGCTTTCCATCATCATGGCTTTAGTCTTGATTTATATGGTGATGGCAGCGCAGTTTGAGCGCTTCCTGGATCCGTTGATCGTCATGGTTTCCGTGCCGCTGGCTATCATAGGCGTGGTGCCGACCCTCCTTCTCACAGGCACTTCGCTAAACGTCCAGAGCTTGATGGGCATCATCATGCTCATCGGCATTGTGGTCAACAATGCGATCGTGCTGGTGGATTATATCAATCTCATGCGCCGCGAGCACAACCTGGATGTGACCGAGGCCGTGCTGCAATCCGGCCGTCTGCGCTTGCGTCCCATCCTGATGACCACGTGTACCACGGTGCTGGGCATGCTACCGCTGGCTTTCGGGACCGGCGCCGGCGGAGAAATTCAGGCTGCACTGGCCCGCGCCGTCATCGGCGGCCTGACAGTCTCGACGTTGATAACCCTGGTGTTGATACCGGTGACCTATATTAGTGTGCACAATCTGGCAACAAGATGGCGGGGATAGGGGAATCTATACAAGTAGGTTATTGGACTACCACTTGATGCTGTTTGTCTGGCTATAATCCGTGTTTCTTCGCTACCAGGGGAAGAAGCCATTCATCCCGCATCCTGGACGCCTCGCCACTCACTGGCCAGTATGCTGTACAGCTCAAGATCTTCGTACGTGTCCCACTTCTTCACATGCTGGCGTGCGCGGCCCTCGTATGCCATGCCAACCTTGCGCAGGACTTGTCCTGACGCCGGATTCCGCGTCAAATGAGTCGCGTAAATGCGATTCAGGCCGAGCTCAATAAATCCATATTCGAGCATGGCATGAGCCGCCTCCGTGCAATATCCGTTGTTCCAGTAAGGCCGGCCGATCCAGTAGCCGAGCTCGGCGCGGTTGAAATTTGCGTTGATGCGCAACCCGATGGCGCCAATTAATTCGCCGGTTTCAGCCGAAGTTATCGCGAAGGCGCAAAGGGCTCCCGCTTCAAATTGCGGTTGGTGTGTGGCAATCCAATCTTCCGCCATGCCATCTTCGTACGGATGCGGCACATTGAGCGTAGTGTCTGCAATCTCGAAATCACCCGCAAGCCGTTGCACGTCCCCGGCGTCAGACGATTCAAACGGACGCAGGATAAGACGCTCTGTATGTAATGTTGGGCGTTGTTTCATTTGGTAACCGCGGAAAAGAGTCCAGGAATTGTGAGATTATTGCAGTCATTTTAGCTACAGCTATGGTAAGGCTTTCCCGTGTGAGTGTCAAACCCTGATCAGGGTTTGACACTCTGTCAGGGTTAAGTGGGCGCCGCTCACCTGCGATCTGGCGGTTATTCCGGGATAGATCGCATGATCGGCCGTGTTTCAGAGCGGCGCGCACATTCGACAAAACCAGCGGCTTTGAATGTGGCGTAAAAACCGGTGTTGGCAAAAACCGGGG
>CAZVSL010000953.1:0-1657 GCA_964629935.1 uncultured Calditrichaceae bacterium
CGCGTTGACCTCGCTGCTGCCGTGGGCGCGGCCGGCGTTCATTTGACTTCCCGCAGTCTGCCCGTCTCCGTGGCGCGCAGGCAACTCGGTAAGGACAGTTTGATTGGCGTCTCCACACACTCACGCGCTGAAGCGCAGAATGCCGCAGAGCAAGGCTGCGATTTTATCCTGTTTGGCCCGGTGTTTGATACGCCGTCAAAACGGCGCTATGGCCCCCCTCAGGGGCTCGCCAGACTTGAAGATACGGCAAACTCGGTTGAGGTTCCGGTAGTGGCAGTCGGTGGTATAAACCCTGAGCGAGCCCGTACCTGCCTGGAACACGGCGCCAGCGCCGTTGCGGTTATTTCTGCGATCATGGGAAGAAAGGATGTGGCAAAAGCGGTTACTGAATTTAAGGAGTGTATCGGAAGATTGTAGAGCACCAACTTCTGAAAAATTCACAAACCAATGGGTTGATTCTTTCCTAATTTGTGCCGAAAATCAGAAGATAGAACGCAATAACATAAAAAATTGCGATCTTTTAATTGACTTTTACAGGTTGTAATATTATCTTTGCAGTGCTTTATTCCCGATGAGATTGTAATTAATGCTTGCCTCTACATCACGGTTCTACTCCATTTCTGCAAATCCAATTTTCTTGTCGTATTTTAAGGTTGGAAACGGTATCCGCTTTGTCGTAAAAGAGGAGGCTCCATGGAGTTTCAAAATCCGCAGTATAAAATCTTCCGCAAAAACGTCACTGAAATCGCCCACCGCTTTCATCTCGATCCCGACAAACTCAAAGTTGAATTCTTCACACCAAATTCCCAGGCCATCCTGGTTGAGGAAGTCGAGGACCATGATTTTAAGATTCATATTAACCTGCAGGAGAACAGGATTATCTCTATTCAACACCTTTCGAAAAACGGCAACGGTTTCTCTGAAACCCTGAAAGAGAAGTACCGGCGATTTATGAAATAGGACTGTATGATCAGACCGCCAGCCAGTCGATCCGTCACAGAATGAAATCAGAAAAGCAGCAAAAGCTGATTGGAATTGTCGGGGGACTGGGACCTTATGCCGGCCTCGACCTGCTCCGGCGGCTCTTCGAACAAACCATCGCTGCCTCCGACCAGCAGCACCTGCCTGTCGCACTCCTTTCCCTACCCAACCTCGTCGCCGACAGAACCGCATTTCTGCTCGGCAAAACACAAATTAACCCGGCACACGCTATCGCAGACATTGTGTCAAGTCTGGCCGCACTCGGGGCGACTGTGATCGGCATCCCATGCAATACAGTGCACGCACCGGAAATCTTCAAGATCATAGAAAAACGAGTGCAGCGCCATGCCGGCGTCACCTTGCTTAACATGATCGATGAGGTTGCCGTATTCTTGCGACAAGCGCTGCCGGGGGTTGCATGCGTTGGCGTGCTCTCGACTACCGGTACGCGCGCAACCGCCTTGTATCCGCGCTGCCTCGAAGCGCAAAACATCGAAGTAAAACAGGTGGATAAAGCAACACAGGAGAGATGGGTTCAACCGGCGATCTACGATCCGGAGTTCGGCGTCAAAGCAAAAGCAGAACCCGTGACAAAACGCGCACGCGCCAATCTCGAGCAAGCTGCTCAAACACTGTTGCAGCAGGGCGCCGAAGCGCTTATCCTCGGCTGTACGGA
>CAZVSL010000954.1:0-1655 GCA_964629935.1 uncultured Calditrichaceae bacterium
AGGAAATCGTCGCCTTCTGGCCGGCGCTGATCGAGAAGAGCCTGATTCAGACGCAAGTCACAGTGGAGGAAGTCTAACCGTGAAAAAGATTCGATTATTGGAAATCGCACACGCCCGTTCCGGCGACAAGGGCGATAGCTCGAATGTAGGCCTCATTGCGGATAGTGAAGCCGCATACGAAATCATCAAAAATGAAGTAACTGCTCAGCGCGTGAAGCAACATTTTGGCAACATCGTCAAAGGCAAGGTCGAGCGCTACGAATTGCCGAACCTGCTGTCTCTGAATTTCATCTTGCACGATTCACTCGGCGGCGGCGGCAGCGAAAGCCTGCGCAACGACGCGCAGGGCAAGACCCACGGCCAGGCTCTGCTGCTTATGGAAGTCGAGGCGCCTGATGAGTTTCAACCATAAGAAAAGCGTACACACCAGTGAACCACACCAATAGTAATATGGAAGGATAGGAATTATGGATGATAAGAAGAAAACGCATGACGCGATCCGAAGCCATCTCGAGAAGTTGAGTTCACCGTTCGAATCCAAAGAGGCGCCGCTGGCTATCATATTGGCTGCCGGCCACGGCAAGCGTATTCGCTCTCAGACCTCGAAGATGCTGCACGAAATCTGGGGCGAGCCGACCGTGGTGCGGGTTGCCAATGCGGCGCGTGATGGCTTGCAGTCGGAAAATCAGGTGATCGTGGTTGGCATCAAAGCCCGCCAGGTGGCAGAGACCGTGGGCAAGCGCAAGAATCTGATCTTTGCATTCCAGGCCGAGCAAAACGGTACGGGCCACGCGGTGCGGGTGGCGCTGGAGCAAATTCCGGGCGGCGACTATTCCGGCGATATTTATATCTTTCCCGGCGATATGGGGTTGATCGACGCCGAAACAACTCGTATGTTTAAGCAGGCGTTTCTCAAGAGTCGTTGCGAGATGATGGTGCTCACGGGCCTGTACGACGGCGACCCGCACAACAACTATTATGGCCGCATTCTGCGGGTGCCCGATGTGGACGAAAAAGGCGAAAGCGCGGGGCAGGATGCAGGCAACGTCATCGAGATCAAAGAGCACAAGGATATATTGGCAATGGCAGATGACGAGATGTATCGTGTGCAATACAGAGAGCGGGTTTATTGTTTCTCAAAGCAGGAGCTGCTCGAAAATGCTGAATTCAACACAGGTGTTTTTGCTTTCAAGGCTGGCGGTTTAAAAAAATATATCGGGCAGCTCAATACCGACAATGTGCAGGGCGAGCTTTACCTGACAGATCTGATCAGTATTTTCAACCGGGACGCTCTTTCAATTGGCGCCATCTCGGCGGCAGATAATCGTACTGTGGTTGGCTTCAACACCAAGAGTGTGCTGCGTGAAATGAACGAAATCGCGCGCGAAAATGTCTATCATCAACTCAAAGATGTCGTGGCTTTTGAGGACAGACGAGATTTCTTCTTGGCGGACGAGGTTATCCAGCAGATCATTAAATTGGATGCCGAACGCGGGCCGCTCGACCTGAGCATCGGCAAGGGCGCCTTCCTTGAAAAAGGCGTTGTGCTGAATCGCGGCGTCAAGATTGGCCGCAGCGTACATTTGTCCGGCAGAGTCGAGCTTGGCGAGAACTGCACTATCGGCGACGGCGTCACTGTCACGGGCGCGGATGAT
>CAZVSL010000955.1:0-1652 GCA_964629935.1 uncultured Calditrichaceae bacterium
GCTCCATACGAGCACGAAAACACAGATGCCCGTTGTCTGAAATCGATGACCCGAAATTGTGCGCGAGAAATCGTGCAGAAGGATCTGGAGATGCTAAAATCAAGTGACGTGCTGGTGGCGGATATCTCGCGGGAGGACAGGCAGGCTATCGGTATCGTATTCGAGATCGCCCACGCTAAGGCGTCAGGGAAATACGTCATCGTGCATACGGGACAATCATCTATTGGGGACAGAATATGGATGCGAGCTTACGCCGACGTAATTTGCAGAAGCTGGCAGCAAGTTTATAAGGAGCTATCCCGCTACGGTATCGAGAATTCCGGGAAAGACCGCAGCTACTCCCATACACTTGAAAACAACGTCGACCATAAATGACTCAGAACCTGGTGGTAGCTGCCGTCAAAACAGGCAGCTCGCCTGCGGTTGCCATGGCTTGCGTTTTTTCATAGTACCACCTGAACCATCTTCCGAGCAGTCCATCTGCGCTCAATTCCAATTGCATGCTCTCCGGACCACGCCTGCGTTTTTCATAGAAACTCACAAGCACGGTCTCATCATCGATGATCACAACCCTGAAAGTCGGTAGCTGGCCAAGCTTCCACCATTCAATATCAATATCATGTCTTTGTAAAAACTGGATTTCACCCCGGGTCTTTTCAATTCTCTCCTTCAGATCTTGCTTTTCAACTTCCTGCCAACTTGCGTGCTTTTCTATTAATGAATCGCAATCCGGGTCAAGGGTAAGAAATTGAAACTTGACACCTTTCTTCTTATCGATTATCAGATCTTGAACTTTGCCATCGCCAATAACATAGAAGGCGGAGGTGCCGAGCCACTTGTAAGACTTCTTAGCCTCTGCCATTCTTTTCAAAGTAGGTTCTTCAGCGCGCCGGTAGTAGCGCCTGATGCCTAAGATATTCCAGCCGATCAAGATGCCAAGGGCAAGGAAGACCAGAACACTCACAACCGTACCCAGCAGCACGCCCAAATTAACCCAGATACTGGTAGCCATGTTATCCTCCTATGTGATAAATCCGTCCTACTTCATCGGAGTGGAGTATGCTGCGGTGGATCAGTGGAAGAAGGAATTTCTACTCTTTATTTATTTTAGTGAAGAGGCTGATTGTTTTAACGAAGTTAAGTAGGATATCGTTCCACCTTGACTCACCGCGGCAATCATCTCGTGACAGTAGTCTCGAACGAACTACCCCCTATTAGAAAGTGAATCCCCTGATATCGAGAAGCATGTGCGCCGGCAGCCGACCATGGGCGCGATTTATACGGCCTTGCAGCGACTGGAAGAAAAGGAGTTGGTCGACTCCTGGCTGGGCGAGCCGACGCCGCAACCAGGGGGTCGGCGCAAACGACACTATCGTTCGACGCGCAAAGGAATTGCTGTACTGGTTGAGCTGCGCAATGCACGTGAGCGGCTGTGGCAGAGCATCGGTCCGATTCCGGAGGTTGGTTTGCCATGAGCGACAAACGGAAAACAGCAAAACCGCCGCGGCTGGCGTGCCGGACCATGGCGCAGCACCACGCTGAATCATCAGCAGGAAATCGTGCAGGATTTGGATGAGCTGTTTGAGATGCGCGCTCGTGACAGCGGCCATTGGCGGGCAAGCTGGCAATATTGGCGTGACGTCGTCAGCATC
>CAZVSL010000956.1:0-1650 GCA_964629935.1 uncultured Calditrichaceae bacterium
TTAAGTCCGGTGGTTCGGATACGGCTCAACTACGCATAAAATCCTTAATGTTAGCAATTTTCAAGGCTATCTGTAACATGGAAAACCAACGCTTGGTAAATCATGACACTTTAAGAGATAAGAATTATCTTGAGTGTCATAATTATTGATTTCTTAAAGCAGTATCGGTAAATTTAGAATGATTGAAAAAAGATAGCTGTAAAAGGGAGTCCGATAAATGAGCACTAAAGAAATTCTCTTACGCGAGATCGAGGAAAGTTCTGATGAACTATTGGAAGAGGTTCTCGATTTTGTTCAATATTTAAAACAGAGAAAGAACCTCCGGAATTTTGAAATCACTATGGCAAGCGAATCTTCGCTCCAGAAAGATTGGCTGAGACCGGAGGAGGACGAGGCTTGGCAAGATTTGTAAAGGGCGATATAGTAGTAATTCCTTTTCCCTTCTCCGATTTGACGCAAGCTAAAAGACGACCTGCTTTGGTTCTTGTTGATTTAAAGGGTGATGATTTAATCCTTGTTCAAATTACCAGCCAAACCGTAAGTGATTCTTACGCAGTTTCGCTTGATAATTCCCACTTTGACACAGGCTCTCTTAAGAAACAGAGCAATATTCGACCTAACCGAATATTCACCGCCGATAAGAGAATAATTTTGTACAAGGTAGGTCACCTTAAACAAGAAAAGACAGATTCAGTGATTAAAAAGATCATTGAAATCTTAAAAGAAAGACAATCTTAGAAAGTCATAACATAATTCTTTTTCACAGTTGAGGTGCTTGTAATTTTGCTAACACCGTGTGGAGCGGACGAGAGGGCTCTCGACTAATTGGAGAGTTCAGTGCTCTTTCAAGGTTTTATTTTAACAGTGGGTTACTTAAAGCACATCGGGCGACAAAAAAAAGAATAGCTGAAATATTAATGTACATCTTTGAGCTTCTAACTCGCCATCGTAAGAACAGAGCATTCAAAAAGAAGACGCGGAAACATTTTGTTGCTCCCTGCTCATCGGGGATTTGTCACCCACGTGCCTCTCCCGCCAGGTAATCCCCGACGCGCCAATGGATCAGGGACTGTGTCCCCAAAGCAGCCGCTAATGACAGACGAACAATAACTTTGTGAATAGAAGCGCCATGGCCAGGTACAGAATCATCGCCGACAATGGGATTTATTTCACCACACACACTATTGTTGAATGGCTACCCGTTTTTCGCGAACGGGAGTATTTCGAGAGCATCACGGCAAGCCTTCGTTATTGTCAAGATAAGAAGGGATTGACAGTCTTTGGCTATGTTATCATGCTAACTCACTTCCATCTCGTTGCCCAGACAGAAGATGGTGTCAATTTTCATGAAGTCATGCGTGACATGAAGAAATTCACGTCGAAAGGGTTGAGATAGACAAGAAAGAGGGCATCCATAGAAACAACAGGTTATGAACTCCCGCTAAAAACATGCGGGGTGACAGGTTGTCTTTTTGGACAGCCCTATAAGGAAAAGTCTGCAGCACAAGTGAGTCCGCCCAAAGTACCCCACGGGATGAATCGGGGGTTCATTTATCCTTTGGGATAATGAAACGCAATCCGGAGCCTGTCCTGAGCACAGCCGCAGCGTTCGCCCGGTTCTCCATAGCCGCCAGCAATCCCCTCGCCACC
>CAZVSL010000957.1:0-1650 GCA_964629935.1 uncultured Calditrichaceae bacterium
CAAGATCGGCGTCCGGTGCAACCCACATGCCTCCGCCAAAAAACCGACCATTGGCAATAACGACTGAATTGACCTTTTGTTCCGGCAACTGGCGCCCATCCAACTCCACGCGCACAGGCTTATTGACATAGGAAACCAATGTCCGCAACAGCCCGGCGAGATAGGCAAGAAAGGGCCCCGCCGTCTTCGGCGAGCGGTTAACCCGCTCTGCAAGTTTGCCGCCAAATCCTGCATCGGCGATGTTGATGAAATAGCAGGTGAGCTGGTCGCTCGTACTTTGTGCACATTGGATGCGACCAACATCACACAACCACGCTCTTTCCGATTTGATCCGCACCAGGGCGCGCTCGAGACCGCTCTTGCTTTTCTCGTCGCTGGCGTTCGCTTGCAAGGTTCTGACAAAATCGCCGCCGGTTCCCATCGGCACGATGCCCAGCCTTGCTTGTGGACTGATACGCTTGCCGTCAGCAAAGAAGCCGTTGACCACCTCGTGAATCGTGCCATCACCGCCAACAGCAACGACGGGATCATGACCCTGCTGCAGCGCCTGGCGCGTCAGGCGCACGGCTGTGTTGCGCGCTTCCGTATACCGGAGCTCGGCGTGTTCAAACAAGGCTGCCACATGCGCCTCAAACCGGGAAGCATGTTTGCGGAAAGCTCCGCTGCCGGCGGCTGGATTAATAATGAAAACGGGTTTGATTGTCGCCTCTCCGCGATTTCAGCGCGATAAACATAGTGGTTATCAAGGTTTAAAAGCCATTGGAGTTGGCGGCGAAAAAATGCCAGGTCCTACCAGAGGCAACGGTGGAGAAGACGTTGGCGCCGACCTCGTGAGCCGATCAGAATCGGATGAAAGAAGGTCTGTCTTCCAGATTTGCCACTTTCCAGGAGACCAGGAAGGCGAGTCGGGCGACCCGCGCCAGTTTGTTGGGATTGATTTTGTCTGCGCTGTCAGTGGGTCGGTGGTAGTCCGCGTGCACCTGTGTGTTATAGAAGATAACCGGTATATCATGTCTGGCGAAGTTTGCCTGGTCGCTGCGATCAAAGTACTGTTCTCCATCATAGTGCAGGGTAAACCCGATTTCGGTGTTGGCCAGAATTGTGAGCTGGTGCAGTTCCGGGCTGTGTTTGCTGCCGATTATGGTAAGATTGTCTTCCTGATTGCGGCTGATCATATCCAGATTGATCATGCTTACGATATCCTGGAGCGATGTGGTTGCATGGTCGACATAGAAGCGGGAACCGAGAAGGCCTATCTCCTCTGCCGCGAAAGCAATAAACAGAATGCTCCGCCGGGGCTTGAGCATCATTTCCGTGAATGCTTCTGCGATTTCCAGGATACCTGCTGTTCCCGATGCGTTGTCATCCGCGCCAAAGAATATTTTGCCGTCCTTTACGCCAAGATGGTCATAGTGTGCGGCTACCACCACAGCCTCTCTCTGCAAAATCGGATCATTGCCGCGGAAAAGCCCGATAACATTTTGCGTGCTGTGTACTTCCTTTTGCAGCGCCACTTCCACGTGCAGCAGGCGTTTTCCCAATGCCATGCTGTGAGAGGTCATGCTTTTATCTATCTGCCTTTGTAGTCTGCCCAGGGAATGGCCGTGCGGCTGTAACAATTTGTTAGCCACTTTGTCGCTTATCCATATC
>CAZVSL010000958.1:0-1645 GCA_964629935.1 uncultured Calditrichaceae bacterium
TTATCCCCGGCTGGGCTCAGAGCAACAACCCTTGTGGGGAGTGCCCGGGAGCAAGCCCGTGGCCACAAAGTGGGAGATTTTCGCCGACTCATCCGGGACTGCGTCCCACCAACGTAGAACCTTTTAGCATGAGCCCTTATGATCGAAGTTTGGGCATTACAGGCATCGCGCGCTTGCGGGGGAAGGGCTCATACGTTTGGGCTATAGTAGGAACTCTCTTATATATAATCAGGGGATCAGGCGGAGTCTCACGGCGAATTATCTTCTTACGGGACGGAATTTGACCTTATTGGGAAGGAGATTATCAACTGCCGGCACAGCAATATCAGTCGGAAACGTGTTATGGGAAACCAGACAACTTGCTAACAACGAAATTGGCTTTGGAAGGTACAGCTATCATAGTGTAACAACCGCAACAGCATTGTGGGCTGCATACGCTTATGGCGGCCCACCGGGAATTGCTATCGGCACCGTGGCAACAACAGTTGAGTTGACCTACGATGGCGTCAATTGGTATATCGATAGGCTTAGCGAACTGCTTGGTAGACTTGAAGCAGCTATGAAGCGCGGCTGGAATCCTAATAACTTTCTAAACCACTAAAATATCGATGACATCTTACCAGGCAACTTTTTCTAAAAGATTTGGTCATTTCTGGACAATCTACATCTTTCTCCTTGTTGATATAGCTATTGTGTTTTATAGTGTGGACAGGTACGGAAGCGAGGATATTATGAAAGATATCACCATTGCTGCTCTTGCTTTCTTGCTTTTCTTTTTGCCGACTTTTTTTGTCCATAGCCAGTACTATAGAAGAAATGCTAATGATAGACTTCTTCTTGATTCACGAAAGGGGACAGTTGAGTATATACATGGTCCGGATAGAATCCAGTTTGGTTTTGATGATATTGAACTTCTTGAACAGTTTCAAACTCCACCTCTAATAGAAGATCGGTGGCTCTGGTTCCCATGGGCAAGCTACAACTACACCAAGATACACCTGAACTCGCAGAGAGAGATTATCGTCACGTGTTTCCTGGTAGATCAGTTCGATCTACCCATTGACTCATCTAAGAAGAAGCTGGTTCGCGTTCTCTTTCCAAATATCAAAAGGAGCAGTAGTCAACCCAAATGACGCGAAGAAGCAAATACCACATACCAGCCACCAAATGATGCTTCTGAGAGGAAAGCTTATCAGGAAAAGCCGGATGTGTAGTTGCCATTCGGCTTTTTGTTTGTATTGTAGTTCTTTTTTGAGCTTTGAGAATGTTCTTTCACAAAACTTGATGACGAAGATAACCTAAACTGGTACTACTTCGGCGCGCGTTATTACGATGCCGAGGTCGGCCGCTGGTTCAGCCGCGACGCGGCGGGGCAGTATTTCTCGCCGTATGTATATGTGGGCAACCAGCCGACCGGCTATATTGACCCGGATGGGCGGATAGGACTGCCGGGATTTCTAAAGGATGGGATTGGGGTCCTGGGGCGAGGGGTGAACGCGTTTGGCCGGGCGCTTACGCGGAGTAATCAGCCGGGGCTTTACGCGCCAATATCGGGTGGGCCCGCGGTGACGGATAATTTTCCGCCTTTTCTGGGCAGTTCGATAACTGGAGATGATGATGGCGGCGGATTTCTTCATTTCAGGGT
>CAZVSL010000959.1:0-1645 GCA_964629935.1 uncultured Calditrichaceae bacterium
TTCATGCCAATGCCCCAGAAAAACGAAATACGCGGCGCAAAATCATCGATATCGATGCCGGCGTTGATGCCGGTGCGGACGTATTCCAGGCCGTCAGCCAGCGTGTAGGCCATTTCTAAATCCGCGGTGGCGCCCGCCTCCTGCATGTGATAACCCGAGACGCTGATGCTGTTGAACCTCGGCATGTGGCGTGCGGTGTATTTGAAAATATCAGCGATGATGCGCATGGAAGGTTGCGGCGGATAGATGTAAGTGTTGCGCACCATGTACTCTTTCAGGATGTCGTTTTGGATGGTTCCCGCGAGCTGCTCCGGTTTCACCCCCTGCTCTTCAGCCGTGACGATGTAGAACGCCATCACGGGCAGTACGGCGCCGTTCATGGTCATGGAAACCGAGATCTGCTCCAGCGGAATCTCCTCGAACAAAATCTTCATATCCAGGATGGAATCCACTGCCACGCCGGCCTTGCCGACATCGCCGACCACACGCGGATGGTCGGAATCGTAACCGCGGTGAGTGGCTAAATCAAAGGCAACGGACAGGCCTTTTTGCCCGGCCGCCAGGTTGCGTCTGTAAAAAGCATTGCTTTCCTCCGCGGTTGAGAAGCCGGCATATTGCCGGATGGTCCAGGGCCGCATAACGTACATGGTAGCATAAGGACCGCGCAGATAAGGCGGCAGGCCGGCCGTGTAGCCGAGATGTTCGGCATCAGCAACACTCTCTTGCGAATAACGCCCTTGCACAGGAATGCCCTCGTTCGTCTGCCATGCTGAATCGTGGTTTGCCTGCGCGCGAGTCTGAGATGATCCACTCAAGTCCGGATCTATTTTGGTGAAATCCGGATTGCGTTTCATACTGCCACTCCCGATTTCTGTAAAAGGCTACGTAAAACATCAAAGGCATTCGCTTGCTTGTGAATGAACTCGTCCACGCCCGCCTGTTTCAGATTGGCGATCTCGTCTTTGGGATATCCGGCAACTACGACTGTAATTTTTGAGCCATTCTGATTCATGGCTCGTACAAAATTCGGAACGATATCAGGGTATGTTTCATCGGTCGAGCAGAGCACCGCGATATCCACGTCAGAGTCCCGCACGGCCTGAGCCGCATCTTCAGGATTGGCAAAAGCGGCCGGGGCAACAGTCTCAAATCCACCAATCTGAAAGAAGTCTGCGGCAAAATCAGCGCGGGCCTTGTGCTGTTTCAACGGCCCTACCTTGACCAGAAAAACCTGCGGCGCTTTGCCATGCTTTTCCTTATGCCGGAAAGCAGCCAGGCGCAATGATTCGAACGGTTCAGCCAGCCGCACGGCCTTCAGGGGTCGGATGGATATATCCGGTTTCGTCTTTCTTATGGCTGCATAGATCTCGCCCAGAGTAGCACCGTTATTGGCTGTGTCGATGATAGAATTCATGAAAGCAGAGGGCTCGTCTATGCTGGCGCTACTCAGCCTCGATATTGCGCTCTGCACTGCACTCGAATTGCGTCTTTCCTTCCAGCTTGCAAATTTATGGGCCTGCTCGCGATAGAACTCGCTAGTTTGCTCTTGTGTTGGCCTCTCGATGCCGTCATCAGGCATGGGATAGGTATTGACGCCAACCATCCGGTATTCGCGCGTCTTCGTTTTGCGAAGAGATTGTTCGCC
>CAZVSL010000960.1:0-1642 GCA_964629935.1 uncultured Calditrichaceae bacterium
GACATTCAACAGGTAAAGGAGGTGAACAAAAATGACAGAGACATTTTTCGCGATTTTGATTTTTGCCCTGTTCATGTTCTTCATGCATCGCGGGCATGGCGGTGGGATGGGGTGTCATGGCGGACATGCACATCATGGACACGATAAGGACAAACAAGGCGGCAAGAAAGGAACAGAACAAAAATCGCAAGAGCATACGCATCATCATTAAGTTGATGAAATAGGAAAGGAGGAACAACTATGGCAAGGGATCCTGTCTGTGGGATGGATGTGGAAAGCCCGGCGGAAAATTACACAGAATACCAGGGCACTAGAATTGAGTTCTGCTCACCAGGCTGCCGGGTGCAATTTCGGCAAAACCCTGAATTCTATCTGAATAAATCGGAAGGATCAGTTGGTTCGCTTCACACCGGTTACAACCCCGACTTGAAGGGACCGTTGCGGGTTGAACTACCGGTTTCGGGATTGGACTGTGCCACTTGTGCGAATACCATTCAGAGCAGCATCGGGCAGGTGCAGGGAGTTAGAAAAGTGCACGTGAACTTTCCATCTAGCACAGCGCATGTGCTTTATGACCCGGAACGCACCGACCTGCAAAAGATTATTGCGGCAGTGAAGAAAGCTGGCTACGATGTCGGCGCCGGAGAGATGCAGGTGCACATTGCCGGTTTGCATTGTGCTTCCTGTGTGCGTTTCATTGAAGACACGCTGCATCAGGTGCCCGGAATTTTGGCGGCTACTCTAAATCCCGGCACGGAAAAAGCCACCATTCAGTATGTGCCGGAACAGGTAAATTTCGAGGTCATCAAAAAGGCCATCGAGTCCACCGGCTATCAGACGGTTCACCGCATTGAGGAGAGCGAATCACCTGACGAGGAAACGGAAGGCCACGAGCGTGAATACAAGAGCCTGATGAGAAAGTTCTGGTTTGCCGCTGCCGTTTCTATTCCGGTCATGCTGGTGGCTTACCCGGAAATCGCCTGGCTGTATCTTCCTTATCTGTTCACAAAGGAGATTTCCGAAACGGCAATCCGTGTCCTGTTCGGGCTTTCCGGGCTGGCCGCTCTGCCTGTATTGTTTTATTCGGGGCGACAATTCTACACTGGCGCCTGGGCGGCGTTCCGGCACCACTCGGCAGATATGAACACCCTGATCGCCCTGGGCACCGGCGCCGCCTGGCTGTACTCCACAGTGGCGATTCTTTTTCCTGCCATATTCCCGGAAGGGACCGCCAACCCGTTTTACGATGTCGCAACGGTCGTCACCGCCCTGGTGGTGCTTGGTCAGGCATTGGAGGTGCGCGCCAAAGGCCAAACCAGCCAGGCCATACGCAAACTCATCGGGCTACAGGCCAAGACCGCACGGGTGGTACGCGATGGTCAGGAAGCGGAGATTCCGGTAGAGGAAGTTCTCGTGGGTGACACGGTGATCGTACGCCCGGGTGACAAGATTCCGGTAGATGGCGAGATCATCGCGGGACGTTCGGCGATCGACGAATCCATGGTCACCGGGGAAAGTTTACCGGTCGATAAGAAAACAGGCGATGAAGTCATCGGCGCCACGGTCAACACCACCGGCAGCTTTAAATTTCGCGCCACCAAAGTGGGCAAAGACACGGCCCTGGCTCAGATTGTCAAAATGG
>CAZVSL010000961.1:0-1639 GCA_964629935.1 uncultured Calditrichaceae bacterium
AAAAATGACTTGTTTATCTGCAAGCTCATTGGCGATTCTGAACGAATCAATCTGTGCGAAAACAGATTGCCAGCTCTTCCGCAAGCTATCGGGGAATGTGGGGCTCTTATCGGATTCGATTTCATCACGCAGCTTGAAATAAGCATTGATGCCCATGTAATTCAGATGCTGCCAGAAGTCAACTTCGTGATAATTATCGAAGTTTGCAGCATAGCTGATTTTCCCGTCGTAGACCTGGCGCACTTTCGTGATTAAGTTGATCCAGCAACGCTTTAGCAATTTCCTGCGCTGGTTGATTTTGGTAATAAAATCGGGATGCTCTTGATAGGCAACCTGTTTTGCCCATGCTGTCTGCGCTGCCTGGCGGGCGGCGACGAAAGCTTCGGGCGTGGGGTAATTTTCGCGGCCGCGTACCCACAAATGGCGTCTCTCCAACGAATCGGAAAAAGCCAGAAGCTGCTGTTTTTGCTGCCTCTGCTTTTTCGGATCGAGATAGAATGCGATCAAATTCGGCAAGGTATCGACTGGCGCGGTGGCGGAGAGAGCATTCATTTCGCTGCCGAGTATGAACACATCTACGCCTTCTCTTTCTGCAATGGCGGCCCATTTGAGTGCGTAGCGGGCGTATTCATCAAACCAGGCTCGTACCTGTTCGTCTGATTTCGGCATGATCATGCCGTGCCAGAGGAACTCGTTTTCGGGATAATTTGAGTCGAGCAGCGCACGCAGGATGAGAACGACGTGCAGGTCGTGAGTCCGGGCTGTTCGGATTTCATGTACGATGGCGGTATCCTGCTCATCGAAGGTTAGCTCGGCGCTGTGCCATTCGGCCTGGCGGGCATAAACTGTGACCGATACTGTGTTCATGCCGACTGCTTGCAGGGTTTTTGCCCATTCAGCATGGTCCGGTTCGTTAACCTGGATGCCGCCCAGGTAGAAGTCTGGCTCTGTATTTCGGTTTACAAAGAAAAAGACCAGAAGGGCTAGCAAGGTGATAACCGTGAGCAACACAAGTGAATTTCTTAACATTTATCCGGCGTGTTCCTTCTTCTGTAATTTCTGTGGCGTAAATGCAACGTCGTGAATGACCGCAATATTTCCGGTTTAACTGTTTTCCAACACATAAGCAAAAATTAGTGGCGCCACGATGGTAGCATCTGACTCAACCATGTATTTCGGCGTGTCCACAGCGAGCTTTTCCCAGGTGATCTTTTCATTCGGTATGGCTCCGGAGTATGAGCCGTAGCTCGTGGTCGAATCGCTGATTTGACAAAAGTAGCTCCACAGCGGTACGTCCTGCCTGAGCATGTCCTGTCGCAGCATGGGCACGACACAGATGGGAAAGTCGCCGGCAATACCGCCGCCGATTTGAAAGAAGCCGATTTTAAGCTGTGTTGCTTCTTGTGTATACCAGTTCGCCAGGTTGATCATGTACTCGACGCCGGAGCGCACTGTTCCGGGATTTTTGACTTTTCCCTGCATGCAGCGGGCGGCAAACACATTGCCCATTGTGGAGTCCTCCCAACCCGGCACAAAAATCGGGATATTTTTTTCACAAGCCGCTACCACCCAGCTATCCTTCGGATCGATCTGGTAACTATCATTGAGCAAGCCTTTACGGATCGCACGGAAGAAGAAC
>CAZVSL010000962.1:0-1638 GCA_964629935.1 uncultured Calditrichaceae bacterium
CCGTATCTGGCGTTTCAGGTTCGGTTCAGAGCGCTGTTGTCAGACTTCTGGTGACACCCGATCTCGGCGACGGCTCTGATCTGGGCGGTGATATCTACCTGGCTTCGAACAATTTTAGCGGCACAAGTACACCGTGGGAAGAAATGAGCCTCACTTCAGGCAATGCTCCCGACTTGCTCAGCGGCGCTCTCAGCTCCGTGGGAGAAGTGGCAGAGAATACGGTTGTTGAGTTTGACGTCACCAGCGTAATCACTGGCGATGGCGCCTACAGTTTCTGCGTGTCGTCGACCTCTGGCGACCGCGTCAAGTACTACACAAAAGATGGTGCGACGCCGCCAGAATTGATAATTCAAACAGGGGTTTCGACGGTCGCAAAGGGTGATGAGGGTGACCAATTCGACCGCGTGGATTTCAGCCCTCATGCTGTTGACGATGAGGCGACGACCTATGCAGGATTACCTGTTACCGTGAAGCCGGCAGCCAATGACTATGATGCAGACGGCGTCGTCGATGCTTCTACGATAGATTTGGTCGAACCCGCAAGCCATGGCACAGTGCAGGTAGATAGCGAGAGTGGCGCCATCATTTATGAGTCCGATGCGGGATACTCCGGCGCGGACGAATTCACCTATCAGGTTAAAGACAACAGCGGCGCGCTCTCAAATCCGGCCGTGGTCCGTATCAACGTTCGGGAGAGTGAGCCTCAGATTCTGGCGTTTCTTCCCTCTGATGATGCCTTTGTTCGCTCCGCCTCACCAACGGATAATTATGGCGCCTCACCCGAGCTGCGAGCTACCAATGGCGCCGCGGAGTTCTTTACCTTCATGAAGTTCGAAATCACGGGTCTGAAAGGCGCGGTCCGTTACGCCACGCTCAAGATTTATCTGGCTGAAGATAGCGAAGGCGGGGAAGTCTTCCGTGTTGCCAATACTTATCGCGGCTCTGATAAGGCGTGGCAGGAGGGCACACTGGTGTGGGATAATGCGCCTGAAATCAAGGGTCCATCCATCGCTCAATTCGACGGCGAGCGCAAAGGTCAATACGTCGAAATCGACGTTACCGCCGGTCTCGACGGCGAGGGCGAGTACAGCTTTGCCATCGGCGGCCACGGTTCCGAGATAGCAATCTATGAATCGAAGGAAGGCAGGCATCCACCGGAACTTATCGTAGAAACCGGAGCGCCTGTAAAGAAGCTTGAAACGGTAGAGGAAGATGAGTTTCACATCTCGGCGCAGATGCCGGAGACGGTGAACTTACTTCCGAATTACCCAAATCCATTCAATGGCGGCACCAATATCGTTTATGCGCTGCCGAAGAATGCAAAAGTCAAGTTGGAAATCTTCAACGTGCGCGGCCAACTGGTTCGGACCCTGGTTGACAAAGAACAAGAAGCAGGATTCCAGCGCATTCAATGGCAGGCGAAAGACAATGATGGCATTCTTGTCAGCAGCGGCGTCTACTTTATGCGCCTCGAGGTTGGCAGCAAGCGGTTGGCCAGACGGCTGATCCTGCAAAAGTAAGTGAATTGAGTACCATTGCTCATGGGGATAACGACAACCTATGAACATTCAGGACGTTGCAATATGCGACACAGGGAAACCAAAGCCAAGGATACGGTCCTAAGTTTTTGCTTCTGGC
>CAZVSL010000963.1:0-1637 GCA_964629935.1 uncultured Calditrichaceae bacterium
CGTAATGTTTTCAAACCCCGCCCGGAAGTGGATTCTGCGGTTGTGCGCTGGGATTTTTCAAAATCGGCTGATGCGGATGTGAAGAATGATGCGTTGTTTCGCCAGGTTGTGCGGGCTACTTTCAACCAGCGCCGGAAGATGCTACGCAAATCATTGCAACAGCTTGATAAAGCCCGCTCCATTTTGCCGCAACTCAACTTTGATTTGCAAAAGCGACCTGAGGAGCTACCTGTCGGCGAGTTCATCGAACTGACCAATCAAATTGCAGGCGCATGGAAGAAGCAGACCTGAAAAATATCATCGAAGATTTGGAGTATCTGGCTGCCGAGAAGGATAGCCGGATGATTCTGAACATTCTGATCGGCAGCCACCCATCCGATATTGCCAGCATTCTGCAGTCGTTGCCGCCCGAGCATGCTCAATATGTTTTTGAATTGCTTGACCCGGACACGGCCTCAGACGTCATTGTGGAGCTGGATGATGTCACCACGACACGGTTGGTCTCGGCCATCAACAACGAGCGGCTGACGCAGATCGTCGATGAGATGGATTCTGATGATGCCACGGACCTGGTCGCCGAGCTCCCCGACGAAATCGCGCAGCGCGTGCTGCTGTCCATCGACGCGGAGGCGATGGATGAAGTAAAAGAGCTGCTGCAGCACGAAGAAGACACCGCCGGCGGCATTATGGCGCTGGAATACATTGCGGTCTCTGAAGACGCCTCCATCGATGAAGCCATCCGTGAAATTCGGGCAAAAGCCGATGAAGTTGAGGAGGTTTACAATGTTTACGTTGTCAATCGCGAGGGACAGCTCGTCGGATTCCTGCCCTTGAAAAAGGTGCTTCTGGCGAAATCCAACCGCAAGATCAGGGATGTCATGAAACGTGACATCATAAACGTTCCGGTGGACATGGATCAGGAGGAGGTGGCCAATGTCTTTCGCAGATATAACCTGGTCTCTGTGCCGGTGGTCGATGCTCAGGGCAAGCTCGTGGGTCGCATTACAGTCGATGACATTGTGGAGGTGATGGAGGAGGAGGCTTCCGAGGACTTGCAGCGTATGGCCGGTATTGCCGATGAGGAGGAGATACGTGAGACCTCTGTGTTTAAGATATCATTTGGCAGACTGCCATGGCTACTGGTTGGCTTTCTTGGTCAACTTTTCACTGCCTTTGTGATGAAGCAATTCGAGGCCTCGTTGAAAGAGATCTTTCTTGCCGCTTTCTTCATACCGCTCATGATGGCCATGGGCGGTAACGCTGGCATTCAGGCTGCCACGATCATGGTGCGCGGTATGGCGCTCGGCGAGCTGGCTCATGGGCAAACGCTGAAGCGGCTTGGGCGGGAATTGAAAGTATCCCTGTTCAATGGCACCGTATGCGGGATTCTGCTTTTTGGCGTGGTGGCTGTGATCGACAAGCCGCCGTTTGGCGCCGTGCTGGCGGGCGCCATGCTGGCTGTGATTCTCAACGCATCTTTTATCGGCGCCAGCATCCCTCTGGTTCTGCGCCGCGCCGGCGTGGACCCGGCCATCGCAACCGGTCCGCTCATCACCACCTTCAATGACATCATCGGCATGACAATTTATCTGGGCATGGTGGCAGGTGCGATACGTTATTTGTAGTCTTACATACAA
>CAZVSL010000964.1:0-1636 GCA_964629935.1 uncultured Calditrichaceae bacterium
GTCTATCGACTGGCGCCAGGCGCCGCAGAAGGAGGCGGTCAGCCGCTTATGGGCAGCGCACAAGATCGCCGCACTGCAGGAAGAAATCGATCTGCTGGGTGAGGCCCCGGAGCTGGTGGATGCTATCGTGCTACTGAGCACGACCTACAGTGTGCTGTCACGTTACACGGCATTTCTGGTGGTCGAGCCCGGAGGGTCTCCTGTTACCTCAGTTGATGCACCTGCTGAAACTGTGCCGGAAAAGTTCACGCTGTATGCCAACTATCCCAATCCCTTCAATCCCGAGACCACCATTCGTTTCGTCGTTCCTGCAAATTCAAACTGCACTTCCTGTGCGGTGAGACTGGAAATATACAACGTGCTGGGCGAGCTTATCCGCGTTCTGGTGGATGAATCTCTGGCGCCGGGTGAGCATTCTGTGACCTGGGATGGCACAGATCGATTTGGCAGTGAGGTTGCATCGGGTGTGTATATTTATAAATTGAGGTATGGCGATAAGGTTGCGGCGCGGCGGATGCTGTTGCTGCGGTGAATCTTATCCATCCGGTGGCTTGGAGCCATCGGATGGATAGAGGTGATGACAATGACGAATAAGCAAATCATTTTTTCGTTTCTTACTCTGGCCTTCTCTCTTCCGGTGACTCTCTTTTCGCAAGAATGGTCATGGCAGCGCGACAATCTCGCGCTCAATCCTTCCGGTTTGGAACTAACCGGCGCCACTGGCTGGGTCTGGGGAGATATGAACGGCGACGCCCTGCCAGATGTCATCTTGCTTAAACAGGGTTTAACAGAAGACAGCAGGCTGGAATTCTGGCAGGGTGTGGCAAATGACCACCCGCCATACTGGATGCTGCAGCCCGATTTTTTTGCCAGCTTGCAGAGTGGTGAGATTATCGGCGATCTATCGCTTGCCGACCTGGACGGAGACGGTGGGCCGAACATAATCACCTATCAGGACACCGGAACCGGTTGGCGGTTGCTCTACTGGCGTCGTGACAAAGCCGATTTCTGGCAGGCGGATACGACGGTTTTTGCCGGAGTTTCTATTGACGAGCAGAGTGTTAGCAATGTTGATCCCTCCTTTGCGGATTTTGATGCGGACGGTGATTTGGATATGCTCATCTTCGAGGTGGTCGAGTTTGATGGGACCTCATTTGGAGGTGGTTTTCGGGTGTTTGAAAATATCGGTAGCAAGCAAGGGCCGATGTGGCGCGAAGACCCTCTTAGCTCGCAAATGTTGAGTGGCTTCCCGCCGGGATACAATCCACGCTCGGCGACGTTGCTACATGCTAACGACGATAGCATCATAGACGTTGTGGCGGAAGGACAATTCGAATTCGAATCCTTCTTTTTCATTTATGCAGGTGTGGAGGATAGCGCCGGCGTAACCTGGGGGCCTGAATTTAGCAATGCTGATATAAAGCGCCCGGACCACGGCACGCGCAAAATCTGGGTATTCGATCTTGACCGCGACGGCCGCCAGGATTTGCTGCATTTGGAACGCGGCGGTTCCGGCCGCATCTTTATGGCAGACCCTGAACTGCCTGAATATTTCGACTCCGACTATTTTCGTGTGGGCGCGCTGGGGTTTCGTGCCCCCAATTTTGAGGCGCCGGCTTCTCTTCTTCCATTTGAT
>CAZVSL010000965.1:0-1635 GCA_964629935.1 uncultured Calditrichaceae bacterium
TAAAACTCAGAACTTCGATTTTGAGCGTAAAATGCCAGTTTGTGAATAATCAAGGTTAGCAAACAGCAGCCTACCTCGCTGACAAGACTCCTTCTGCCTGCCCCGAGCCGTTTTCGGGGAGTGCCAGTAGAGTTTCGACATCTTGACGCAAATCCGCCAAACTTTGTGAATCATCCAGGCGGCAACACAATACATACTTCAAAGAAAATGATCAAGAGGCGTACTTTTCGCGTTTTTTCAGGACAGCCCGTTTGCCGCTGTCCAGCTCCATTTTGCGCAGCCGGATATTGGCAGGCGTGACTTCCACCAGCTCATCTTCAGCAATGAATTCGATGCACTGGTCGAGAGACAGTTTGCGTGGCTGACGCAGAGAAACCGTTGCCTCAGACGTTGAGCTGCGCATGTTGGTGAGCTTCTTCTCTTTGGTGATATTGATATCCAGGTCATCGCTGCGGTTGCGCTCTCCGACGATCATGCCGGCGTAGACTTCGGTGCCGACGTCAAGGAACAGCTCGCCGCGGTCCACCATGGCCAGACTGGCATAACCGGTCACTTTACCGGCGCGGTCTGCCACCAGCGCACCGCTCACGCGCTGGGGAATGGCGCCAAACCACTCGTCATAACCATCGAACAAAGTGTTCATGACGCCGGCGCCCTTTGTATCCGTAAGAAATTGACTGCGAAAACCGATGAGTCCGCGCGACGGAATTCTGAACTCGAGGTTGACCCGGCCCGTGCCATGGTTTACCATATTGGTCATCCTGCCCTTGCGCTCCGAAAGCTTCTCCGTTATGGCGCCGAGAAACTGCTCAGGAACATCGACCAGCAGGTGCTCGACCGGTTCCATAACCTTGCCGTTTTCTTCATGCGTGATGGCGTTGGGCTTGGAGACCATGAATTCATAACCTTCGCGGCGCATGGTCTCGATGAGCACAGCCATCTGCAATTCACCCCGGCCGCACACCTCGAAGGCATCGGCGCGCTCCAGCGGTTTGATCTTGAGTGCGACGTTGCGCAACGTTTCCCGTTCGAGCCGCTCTTTCAGGTGGCGGGAGGTCAGATACTTGCCCTCTCTGCCGGCGAAAGGACTGTTGTTGACATAAAATATCATCGAAACCGTGGGCTCATCGATCTGGATGCGCGGCAACGGTTTGGGATTTTCGAGCGAAGAAACCGTGTCGCCAATCTTAACCTTATCCACACCTGCAACGGCGATGATATCGCCAGCCTCGACGGCATCGACCTGCTTGCGCCTCAGACCCTCGAATGTATATAGTGCAGCGAACTTGATGGTCTGATTCTGACCATTTTCTTTGCATAGCGCATAACTTTGATTCATCCGCAAGACGCCGTTCTTCAGACTGCCGATCGCGATTTGTCCGACGTATGGATCATAATCCAGGTTGGTAACCAGGAACTGCGGCGTCTCATCATCCTTTGCCTGCGGCCCCGGGACTTCCGACAGCATCATCTCGAACAACGGCCGCAGATCGCGCGACTCGTCACCGGGCTTTTGGTGTGCGACGCCCGCTCTTGCATTTGTGTACAAGATCGGAAACTCGATTTGCTCTTCTGTGGCGTCGAGATCGATGAAAAGATCATAGACTTCGTTCACCACTTGCTCGATGCGGGCAT
>CAZVSL010000966.1:0-1624 GCA_964629935.1 uncultured Calditrichaceae bacterium
GGGCCATAACCCACCGGGTCGAGATGTTCATCATTATCATCGCCGCCATGATGTCCATGCAGTGGGCTGCCAGTAACATCAAGCAGACCGATGATATGGAGGGCAACATCAACGATTTCCGCTTCATATTTGAGATGCCGGAGAATTACAGCATCGAGGATGCGGAGCGCTTGTTCAAGCAGGTTGAAGACACCATCCAGGTCAAATCCGAGGTCTACGGCGTGAAGACAATCATGTCGCGCCACAGCCATAACTCGGGACAAATTCGTGTTTTTCTGCATCAACCACCGAAGCAGGATTGGTATGAGATTGCCTACACAAATCTCATGACAAAATTCGGCCTGATGGAGCAGAAAACCATGTCGCGCGAGGCGGTGATCGAAGATGTCAAGAAGCGCTTGCCGCGCATGCCGGGTGTGGAGGTGCGCACGAGCTGGCACCGGCGGTCCGGCGACGATGACGCTTCCATCGCGGTGACGTTGTACGGCGATGATACCATAAAACTGGCTGAGCTTGCCAAGGAAGTGGAACGCCGCTTGAGCAGGATTCCCGATTTCGTCAACATTGAAACGGACCGCGAAAAGGGCGCCGATGAAATTCATCTGGAAATCAACCGCGAGCAGGCGAAGAAATACGGCATCTCACCGCAGACCATCACCGGTACCGTGCAATATGCGCTGCGTGGATTTCCGCTGCCAAAGTATCAGACCGAAGAAAAAGAAATCGACGTCCATATCCAACTGCGCGAAGAAGACCGGCGCAATCTCGCCCAGCTCAAGAACCTGACCTTCTTCACCGAGACAGGCAAAGAGATTCCACTGGACGCCGTGGCTGAATTCACGGTCAAGAAAGGACTCGGTGAAATTCAGCGTGAGAACGGCAAAACTTACCTCATGGTAAAAGCCAACACGACCTCAGATGACATCGCCGGACTCTACCAGGAAGTCGACCGCGTGATGGCCGGATTTGAAATGCCCTTTGGCTACTCCTGGTCAAAAGGCCAGCATTTCCGGCGTTTGCAGGACAGCAATGAGAGCGCGTTTTTTGCCATCATTCTGTCGGCCTGCTTTGTGTTTCTGCTCATGGGTTTTCTGTTCGAATCCTTTGTGCTGCCGCTGTCTGTGATTCTGGCGATTCCGTTTTCATTTTTTGGCGCGTATTGGATTCTGCTGCTCACCGGCACACCCATCGATCTCATGAGTCAGATCGGCTTTGTCATTCTGGTAGGCGTCGTGGTTAACAATGCTATCGTGCTCATCGATCTCATCAACCGGTTGCGCAAAGAGGGCCGGGCGCGCTACGACGCGATTCTCGAGGCCGGCAAGCAGCGCTTCCGTCCCATTTTGATGACCGCTTTTACCACCATCGGCGGCCTGCTGCCTATGGCCATCGGCAACGCCTCCATGATCGGCATCCCGTATGCGCCTATGGGACGCACCATCATCGGCGGCTTGCTCACCTCAACACTGCTATCGCTGATCGCCGTGCCCTGGGCTTATACACTGTTCGATGATATGCGGGAATATTTCAGAAAGCTGACGGCGGTATACGTTCACAAGCGGGCGCAGCCCAAAAGCGAGGTGGGCTTGGAGGCGTGAGTGTGGAGAAGCCCGCCATAGCCAAC
>CAZVSL010000967.1:0-1624 GCA_964629935.1 uncultured Calditrichaceae bacterium
CGCGCCGCGACCAGTCCCGTCAGGGACGTTCGAAAATAGACAGGTGGGATTCGTAAGACACCAACAGGAGACCCTACAGATTGACTAAAGTCTCACCTTCAGAATCGTTGGCGCCTGCATCTGCTCAGCCGGTGGCAGGTTGCCATCCTTTCCGAACGCCCCCCACTGGCTGTTAGCGACGAAGTAAAACCTATCGTTCACAATACAGCCCAGCGTCGGGTCTTCCATGCGCGGGTGATTCATAGCCAATAGCTCAGCCCGTCCCAAAGTATCGCTGTAGTACTAAGACCCTATTCTAATCTTTTTCACCTTAATAGCATGAAATATCAACCAACTCCCTCAACTTTGTTAGCTCATTTGACCTAATCAAAGAGCGCATCATAAAAAGGTGACATTCGCTCAGGCGTATGACCCGTTCATAAAGCACTACCAGGAGAGATTGGAGACAAATAAGGTAATAAGGTAAAAAATGGAGCATCATTTACTATTAAGGTTAAAAGAACGAAAACAAGGTTTGCATAGAGCCATAAAAAAAGGCGTGCTCGGAAGAGCACGCCCTCTCCATAACAAAAAGCAAATCATGAGTTCGGAGTCTTCGTCAGACACGAGTTAACTACCCACGCTGTATTCGGTGTTCGCTTGCGCGGCGCCACCGGCCTCAACTGTAACTTCCATGGTCTGTTTGCCCAGATTTTCCTGCCAGAACTCGAGCGTATAAGTGCCTGGCGGCACATCTGTGAGCTGGTAGTTGCCGCTTTCATCAGTAACAGCATAGTACGGATTTTCCTTGACCACGATATATCCATTCATCCAGTTATGAACATCACAGGCAACCCGCACGATTTCAGGTTTGGGAAAGGTGTGCTGGATGGTTTTCTGGAAGCCCGGTTGCGCCTTGTTGACGGAATTCTCTTCAGAGCCGTAGGTGTGAATATTGTGCAAGATGCCGTCGCTGTTTTTAATTTTAAGCTCAACACCGGCAGGCACCATCACCACGTGCGGCTTGAACTCACAGCCATTCTGGTCCAACACATGCTCATCCTCGCCCATCTCCTTGCCCTGGCTGATTTCCGTGATCTTGACAACAACATTGGCCAGACCGCGGTTCTCGGAAACAACAATGGACTTATCATAGTGCTCAGTCTTGCCACAGATGTTAACGTCCTTGGTTACTTCCAGCTTTTTCATTTCGGGAACCGGGCCGGAAAAAGTAACCTGTCCGCTGATGGTTCCGCCATCGGTTACCGCCATACCCTGGTATGCCCCGGTTGCGGCTGGTGTGGCTTCCGGAGTTTTGGCCGCTTGTTTTTCGGTCTCAGTTTCACCGCCTCCTCCACAGGCAAAAAAGAAACACATGACCAGCAACGAGAGCGCCAGAGTGAATAGCTTGTTCATAAATCCTCCTGAATTTGGTTAGTTGGTCTCTCAAATCTCAAAAATTGATACGGTTTTCAAATTGACGGATACTCATAAGATAGTCACGTAATGCGGCAATCTGCTTGTCCGGATCGCCATCGAGAATATCTGGCGGCGCTGCATCCGGGTAGAAGCTTGGCATACGCGTACCGGGTTGCAGCGACTGCGGATCTGCGATCCAGTCATACACCCAATCCGGGTTCAGGCG
>CAZVSL010000968.1:0-1622 GCA_964629935.1 uncultured Calditrichaceae bacterium
ATGAGGAAAGCCGCGTCGCCGATCTCGACCGCAGCAACAACAGCACCCAGGGTCTTTTGCCTTTCCCGGATATTCATCTGACAATTGCAAGAAGCAAACAGCATATCAGAAACGGAGACAGTTTCGAATACACGCTCACGCTCAGAAACGAGGGTGAGACAGCCTACGACATCGCGATCGAGGACTCTATTCCGGATTATGTCAATGCGACGCCGCTGGACACACTGGCGCTGGACAAAGAGCGCAGCACCGATGACGTGTTTGTCTGGGTCATCGATTCTCTGACCGCGGGAGACAGCCTGAGCATTCAGGTCGCAGCCACGTTGGCGAACGACTTGCCGGACTATGTGCGCAAGTTTGTCAGCCGGGCGCGGGTTGCCTGTGCCTGCAATCTCAACTGGGCAAACAATTCTGTTGAAGATATGTTCGAAACCGAAATTTACGATCTGGAATTGCATTCTTCAACACAAGTCGAGCCGCTGCGGCTAAACATTCAGTTTGCGGTCGGTAAGAGTTTGCTCAAGCCGACGTCTGAGAAGCGATTGGATGTCATCGGCAAAGCTCTGAAACAGCCGGAACTGAAGAACGCGTTCGTCAGATTGGAGGGCCATACGGACTCGCAAGGATTTGCCAGCTTCAACGGTATACGGGACGCCACGGTAAGAGCAGACTCCAACAAAGCTGCCAATCAGAGATTATCTGAATCACGCGTGAGAAGCGCCGCCAAATATCTAAAAGAAGAACACAGTATCGCAGCCGAAAGGATCATACCTATCGGTTACGGTCAATCCCGGCCGCTGCCGCATTTACCCTCGACAGAAGATGGCCGCAACCGGCGGGTGGAGATTTTGTTCCTGAAAGAACCGCTGGCAACGCCTGATTCGGTTGACAAACGCTTCGTTATCGATACCATCTTTCAAGGCGATCCCATTGCCTATCACCTGGACATCGTCAACACCGGCCCGGATGGCGCCAGCTATATCGATCTCAAGCGCGGCCTGCCGGATGGCAGGGACGCATTTGGCTTGCGGCAACGTAGCGGCAACGGTGCGACGCGAGATCAATATGCGCAGATGATTTTGTATCTGGAGCCGGGAGCCATAGGCATCGATTATTCAGTCAATACTGACACGATTCCGGAGGCGGAAATCGTCTTTGAACGGGTTGAGTCTTCCCATCTGGTTGCCGCCTATGATTCTAATCCAGCCAACAACCAGCGCAGTGATACCGTTTACGTCATCAGGAACACGCCGCCCGGGGCTAAAGATGTTAGAATTGACGGCGTGCCCGAAATCGGCTCGAGGCTGACCGGACGCTACACCTACTACGATGATGAAGCCGATATGGAAGCAGACTCGCGCTTCCGCTGGCTGCGCAACAACCTTGCGATTGCCGGTGCAAGCGGACGCACCTACGTCGTCGTTGGCGATGACGCCGGCCAGCGCCTGACTTTTGAGGTGACGCCGGCGGCCCGGCCTCCCGGGCGGCGAATAGGCCGCCCCAAACACAGCGATGCCGTGCGGGTGACAAGTGCATCCGTGCCAACACCGATGCCCGTCGTAACCGCGCTTCAGGTAGAGGTGCGTGACAACCTCGGTCAGAAAGTGAGAGGCAAGCCCCAG
>CAZVSL010000969.1:0-1616 GCA_964629935.1 uncultured Calditrichaceae bacterium
ATCGATAAATCGATTGGTTTGAGTACAAAACGACAGCCTTTTTTGAATTCGGTTTTAGATTTTGCTTTGTCATTTTGCATTTTCATATTTGAACTTTGATTTCCCAGTCTTGCCAAAAAATGCTCGAAAATGCCGAATTTTCCCCTGGTAGCCGCGAACAACATGCGGGCATGACAATCTCAGAGCGGAGAGTTTTCGGTCAGACACTATTTGACGAGGGCGGTATGCAAAACTCTGTTGTGCAATTGTGAAAAAAATTGCACAGCGGATGCCACTAACAGATTTGGTTTCGGACGCCACAGATTTCAGTTGCTTGTTTTTATTTGAGATAAGAAGGATTACAGCGCTCTCCGGAATGGCTTGTGAAACTGGTATAGTCTTTGCTGATAGAAAGCCTTGTTACATTATGAACACATTTCTGTTATCATCCTCTTCATGACATCAAGTAAGAACTCATACCAAAAAAAAAGAAATCCATGATGAAAGGAGGTGGATTCCAAGCACTTTTGTTTGCCTCGTCCTCCTGTTGTGTCGGAACGAGGGCGGCTTGTAGAATTATGGAGGAAGAAGTGTTGAATGAACTGCCGTTTTTTGTATTGCTTAAGTATTGAGGAGTCAGATGGAAATTAACAGGTATCAAAACAGAGGAGGTCTCTCTATGAACTTAAAAACAACGACAGTTGTGCTGGCATCGCTTTGCCTGGCATGGCTGGTGGGTTGTGCTGACGTGTCCTCGACGGGACCGACACCGCCCGAGTTTTTTTCCGAGTATCGGTTTTTGAATGCCGATAGCGATCTCGGCGATGTCAATATCTCTCTGGATTTAGGTCCGTCAGTCAGCGGGCTTGGGTTTATGGATGCGAATTCCCATCAAACCTATCCCTCCGGTAACCGCCTTGGTGTTCTGAGCAACGGCGATAGTTTGCGCATTGCTATGACCAGCGAGCAACGGGCGACGGTTATGATTCTACCCAGAACCGGCGCCACTCGTGAATTCATCAAGTTGATCGAACGCCGGATATTTGATCCGCCCACCACATCATCAGGCAGACTTCGGGTTGCACATGCAGTTGTAACCACTGATGCTGACGGCAATCTAGTCCCTGCTCCAAGCGTGGATGTTACAATCACGGGGGCAGATACGGTTGCCGTGGAAGCGCTTGAATATACAGACAACAGTGGCTACCTCGAGCTTACGCCCGGGAATTACACGCTTTCAGTTGTTGCTACCGGGGATTCAACTGTGTTGGCGACGACCGATGTGGCGGTGAGCAATGCCCGCGCTACCAGCGTTCTGGCTGGCGATTTGGGTGCTGCTGCCTGGATCAACATGCAGGACAATTAATGATGAATTCGCAGAATTTTTATAACTGGAATTAGGAGGTAATAATGGTTCGTAATTTATTTATGACCTTGTTCGCCGTGCTCCTGTTTTCCTCTCTGGCTTTTGGCCAAGCAGGTAAGATTTCCGGCAAGGTGATCGACCGTGAGACGGGAGACGCGTTGCCCGGGGCCAACGTGGTCGTTGAGGGAACAACCTTAGGTGCGGCAACGAACGTGAGTGGCGAATACGTCATTCTGTCGGTGCCGACAGGTGTCTATTCTCTCAGGGCATC
>CAZVSL010000970.1:0-1616 GCA_964629935.1 uncultured Calditrichaceae bacterium
TGTAAATCCGGCAGAATTGGACCATTTCGCTGTAACCAACACCAGCGGCGGCAACATCGCAACCCAGACTGCGGGCACGGCTTTCGATATCAGAATAACAGCGCAGGATGAGTTTGATAACACAGTAACCAGTTCTGGCGCCACAGTTGAGTTGAGCGATAGTACAACCACTATTAGCCCGACAACCGCCACATTGAGCTCCGGAACGACAACCGAGACGGTCACCATCACCCGAAGCGGCGTGGATATTCAAATCACTGCTGGAGATGGCGCGATTTCCGGGCAGTCGAATCCGTTCACAGTCAATCCTGGCGCTCTCGATAGTTTCACCATCGACCCGATAGGTGGGCAGGCTACCAACACAGCCTTCCCCATTACGGTGACGGCTATCGATGCGAATGGTAACACAGTAACTGGTTTTACCGGCACCGTTGGTATCAATGATTTGACGACTACGATCTCGCCCGACATCAGCGACAGTTTTTCAGATGGCCGCTGGACCGGCAATGTAACTATTACTCAAGTGCGCACCGATAATGAGATCTCCGTCCAAAACTCAGCAGGCTTACAAACGGGCACCAGCAACAGCTTTGATGTCAGCTCTACGACCGTAGACCATTTCGCCATTTCCGCGATTGCTACGCAGACTGCAGGCGAGTCATTCAACATCACTATCACGGCGCAAGATGCCAGCAACAACACGGTGACTGGTTTCACTAATACCGTTAATCTTAGCGATGAGACCGGCACACTTTCGCCCACATTATCAGCTAATTTTGTCAAAGGCGTGCTGAGCAACTTTCCCGTAACCATAACCCGGGCCGTCGCTAACAATAACATTGCCGCCACCGGTTCAGGCAAGTCCGGTGAATCGAACGCATTCGATGTCAATCCCGCTGAGCTGGACCATTTCGACTTTGCAACGATTTCGAGCCCTCAGGTTGCTGGCCAGGCATTCGATATTACCGTTACAGCGAAAGATGCCTTTGATAACACGATAACTGATTTTGGTAGTCAGGTAACGCTTGACGACAACACAGGTACTATCACGCCCGGCACTATGGGCAGTTTCAACGCCGGGCAGCGGACAGAGTCCGTCACCATAACACAGACGGCCCTTGACAATCGAATAACAGCGACATCTGGTGGGGTAACCAGTCAATCCGGCTTTTTTAATGTCACCAGCGCAGGCGTTGTGAGCTTTGACGTTTCCGGCATCTCTTCTCCGCAAACCGCCGGCGCACCATTTTCGGTGACGATTACAGCGAAGGACGGCGCCAACGGTTCCGGCAATACGGTGACATCGTTTAACGGCAATGTCAACCTCAGTTTGATCGGCGGAACCGGTGGCACTCTGACGCCAACATCCGTTACCGCCTCGAACGGAACCTGGACCGGCAATGTCGAGGTTCTATCCATAAATGGTGACCCGGCGGGCAAGATCCTGCATGTTGATGATGGCTCAGGTAATACAGGCGATTCGAACACTTTTACTGTCAATCCCGGTCCCCTGGATCGGTTTACCGTTTCCAGCCCGACTCCGAATCCAGCAGTTGCCGGTGACTTCTTCAGCTTTACGGTTGCGGCATTTGACGCCAACAACAATTCCGTCAGTT
>CAZVSL010000971.1:0-1612 GCA_964629935.1 uncultured Calditrichaceae bacterium
AGGGCGCTTCGCGACCCTGGGCTATGATGTATAACCGCTTCGCGGTAATGGTCAGGTTTGCGCTGGGCCGTATGGCTGTCTTGTATGGACTACCCTCACTAAACAACATAGGAACCTTAAAAGTGAAAGCAAAAACGATTAAAGGACAATCTCCCGAAGAGATCAAAAATGCATTGGCCGAAAGCCTCGCAGACGCCCGCCTGCCGGACGGGCAGGGTTTCAGCCCCACTTTGGCAATCGTCTTTTTGTCATTCAAACAGGATATCGATGCGGTTTGTAAAATATTTGATCATGCAGGAATCCAAATTTTCGGCTCGACTTCTTCCGGTGAATTTATCAGCAGCGAAATAGAAGAAGGAAGCATTGCTGTCATGCTGCTCGATATGGCTCCTTCTTATTTCAAATTACTGTTTCTGCAAGCAGGGGATCATTCTGAGTATGAAATCGCAAAACAGCTCGGTGAGGAGGGCAAAGGAATATTTTGAAGCCGGCATTTATCATTGCATCCGGATGGAGCAATGAAATGAATGGCGAGCAAATCATAAAGGGCATTGAAGATGGCTTCGGCGGTGGCGCCACTATTTTCGGCGGCATGGCCGGAGACGACCAAACGTTGACCGGCCCCAAAGTGTTCACCCATGGCAAAAGCAGCACCACCGGCCTGTTGGCTCTGATTGTTGACGAGGACAAGGTAGATATAACCGGGGTTGCCACCTGCGGATGGAAACCCATCGGCATCACCAAAACCATTACCAAAAGCGCCGGCAATATCGTCTACACCATCGATGATAAGCCCGCACCGGATCTGGTCATGAAATACCTGGGCCTCAGCCTGGATCAGCAGCCTCTCAATAACACCGTTTTCAGTCTTGGCGCCTATTATCCCTTGCAACTGGAAAGAGAAGATGCGCCGGCGGTGATGCGCACAGCCATGTTGGGCAATGCTGAAGACCGTTCACTGATCTGTGCCGGCGATATTCCGCAAGGTTCGAAAGTACGGTTTTCATTACCGCCGGACTTTGATGTGATCGATACCGTGGTGGAAGAATGTACTGAAGTAAGAGAAGAACAGCTTCAGCAAGCTGATGCAGTGATCATGTTTTCATGTGTCAGCAGGTATTTATCTCTCGGTATGATGACAAGTGAAGAGATTAAGCGCGTACATGAGGTCTGGAACGCGCCCTTGGTCGGTTTTTTTACTTACGGAGAGTATGGCAAGTCGAAAAGGGGAAAACATGAATTTCACAACAACACCTGCTGTGTGGTGGCCTTGAGAGAAAAATAATGGACACAAGCCTGCAAACCGTTATCGAGTTCATCCAATCCAATCCGGATATCCCTGCCGATCAGAAAGAGGCGCTCCTGCATACCCTGAAGGCGGCTACAAGGGAGATGGAAATTCTTGCTTTTAAATTGGACCGTACTGAAAAAGTCAAGCGCACCACAGCCATTCTTCTCGAAGAGACCATTGAAGAACTTGAGCAGAAAAGAAAAGCGGTGGAAGAGGCATTAGCCGAGCTCAAAGCCACACAGGAGCAATTGGTGCAACAGGAGAAGCTCGCCTCCCTCGGACAGCTCACCGCCGGCATCGCCCACGAGATCAAAAACCCGC
>CAZVSL010000972.1:0-1606 GCA_964629935.1 uncultured Calditrichaceae bacterium
TCACCTGCTCTCGCTCAGCGCCCATAAGATCTACGGTCCGAAAGGTGTCGGCGCTTTGTACGTGCGCCGCCGGAATCCGCGGGTGCAGTTGACGGCGCCAAAATAGTTCACCTCCATCACCTTGCGCAAGACCTCGACGCGCGTCTCCGACAGGGCGCTCCGGTGTGTGATGCCGGCATTGGCGACCAGCACATCGATTGCACCCCAATGGCTCCTGATCTGAGTCATGGCGTTGCGGCAGCTTTCGAAACTTGTAACATCACAGGCCACGGCCACAGCATCGATATTTGATTGCGCCAGCTCCGCCGCCAGTTGTTCCGCACCGGCCAGGTTCAGGTCGAGCAGCCCCAGGCGGGCACCGGCGCGGCCAAAACGCCTGCAAATCGCCTGCCCCATACCGCCGGCAGCGCCAGTCACGACTACAGTTTTGGCGTGATAGCTACGCATATCACTTTCTCATCTTTCTTTTGGCTGCAAAGTATTCAAATACCTCGCGTGAATCCTTGCGCGGGGTGTAGCCAAACTCTTGTTTGAGGCGCCGGTTGCTCAGGCAGGGACGATAGCGCAGAAACTTAACCTGCTCTGGGCCATAGCTCGTCAGATGCAGCCGCTGCAACAGCCACAACGCAGAGGCGACCAGCCAGGCCGGCAGGGCGAGATACCGCTTGTTGAGATACTGCGCTATCTGCCGCATGGTCACCACGCCGTCTCCCGCCAGATTGAAAATGCCGCTCTTGCGCTCCTGTACGCCCTTGACAACGCAACCCACCACGTCCTGGTCCCAGATGAACACGAAGGGAATGTCGGCGCCGCGCAAGCCCAGGATGATGGGTCGCTCAAACAAGGCTGTGATTTGGTTGTTCGTTGTCTCGCCCAAAATGGCGCCGGGCCTGAAGACGAGCTGTTTTAGCTCCGGATGCTCAGCACGCCAGCGCGCCAGCATTTCCTCCACCCGGCGCTTATGGTCAGAGTAAGCAAATTCGGGGTTGCCGCGCAGCGCAGCGCGCTCATCCAGCCATTGCGGGTTATCGGGGTGGTAGCCATAGGCGGCGCCGCTGCTGGTGACGATGAGGTGGCCCACGCCGGCTTTGAGACAGGAACGCAGCACATTCTCCGTGCCCAACACATCGACTGAAAACTGCTGTTCGCGGCTGCTGTTTTGGTCCGGCGTTACCACGGCAGCCAAGTGGATGCAGGTTGCGACCTTATGCCGGCGCAGGATATGCGCAAGCTCCGGGGCGCGTACATCGAGCGCCAAGTAGGTGACATCAGGCAGGCGGGCGTCCTGCCCGGGCAGCCGGATATCGGCGGCGATAATCTGCCGGCTCTGCCTGCGGTCTGAAGCCAGCGCAGCCACTACCTGGCGGCCAAGATAGCCGCCGGCGCCGGTGATCAAAACGGAATCAGAGAGACCTGTGTTTGCTTTCATGTCGGGCATTACAATTCAAAGCAGAACCATCTGCGGCCCCACACCTGAAGATTCGTGCGACGGTTTGATGATGAATATGTCAGGTAGCTAATGTACTGCCGCTGCGTTCAGAATCAAGCTAAACCGGAACCAAATCAAATATTAAAACGGAAAAATCAAAACGACATATTAAAATTT
>CAZVSL010000973.1:0-1603 GCA_964629935.1 uncultured Calditrichaceae bacterium
AGGCGTGATGCCTGCTGCCGATCAAGCCTTGCTCCTCCTCATCCCACAATGCATAGATCACCGTATAATCTGTCTCATATTCAGAAAGCAGTCGTGCGACTTCCAGCACTGCCGCCGTGCCGCTGGCGTTATCGTCTGCCCCGGGTGCGGTCGCCCTGGATGGCTGGCAATCATAGTGCGCACAGATGATGTAAGATTCGTCCGGATACCGTGTTCCCAACTGTGTGGCATAGACGCTGCGTCCTGCCTTGCCAAATCGGGAATCAGCAACCTGCAGGCCGTAGCGCGCCAGTCTTTGTGCGATATATTCGGCGGCCAATTCATTGCCGGGGTAATCCTTATGCCTGGAGCTTATGGTCGTAGCCGTGCCGTTGATGGTCACAGTAACCTCACCGCTGATCTGCTGTACGGCAAGGGTTAATGAATCAAGGTTGGTTTCCTTGACAAGTGTCTCAGCGATTTGTTCCGGAGATTCAACATCGACGGGATTGTCATCGCAGTGGGTGAACAGCAGCAGTGCGGCGAGCAGCAGCGTTGCCAATTTGAATGCTATTCTTTCCATCGTTTTCATGATTGACTTTCCAAAAGTGTACACGGATCAGACGGGATTTGGACTGAACTTCACTGATCTCATACTTTCCCGTGACGGCCCTGAATCGGCGCCGGTGAAAGCAATTTAGCATAACCTGGGGTTAAAAGCAATGTGGAATTGAAGGAGTTTTGGTAAAGGTCCGGGGGATGGCTTTCATATTTGGTTCGAAACCGATGACGATCTATTATCCATATTGAGCGATTCATGCCAAAAATCTTCACCGATGGGTTATATGAAGGGTGTTCACGCTTTAGCGTGCATTCCCGCCGCCCACGCAAGCTGAAGCTTGAACTCCGAACCACCCAACACAAAAGAATCGCTCAATTCGGGCTTTAATACCTTTACAGCGACCATTCAGGAGATATGTACACAATGACAAAGACAGTAACTATTCATGAGGCACAAAAGCAGCTTTTGAAATTAGTGGCATTTGCGAAGGAAGGCAATGAGATTATCATTGTCAAAGACGACACACCATTAGCACGTCTCGTTCCTGTATCGTCACCTGCTCAGCCACGCATCGCAGGATTGAGCAAAGGAAAGATTTGGGCAAGTGACGATTTCGATGCCCCACTGCCTGATGAGTTTTGGACGGGAGTGGATGATTCGGTCATGAGAAAATACCTGTCAAGCGTAATTTGGTAAGTGTTTCCACCATAGATATAACCAATCAAGGAAAGATACCATGATAGACTTTAGCCTGAGCGAAGAGCAAAAACAACTGCGTGACCTCGCCAAAGAGTTCACCGACAAAGAAATCAAACCCGTCGCAGCAGAGTATGACAAGAAAGCAGAGTTCCCGACGGAAGTTCTGAAGAAAGCGTGGGAAGTGGGACTGATGAATGTGCAGATTCCCGAAAAATTTGGCGGGCCCGGCCTGGGTGTGTTAGATGATTGCCTGATCGCAGAGGAATTGGGCGTGGGCTGCACCGGCATCGGCACTTCGTTGATGTCCAACATGCTGGCAGAAGGGCCGTTGCTGGTCGCTGGCACGGATGAACAGAACAAGAA
>CAZVSL010000974.1:0-1602 GCA_964629935.1 uncultured Calditrichaceae bacterium
TACTTCGTAACTCAGCATCTGAGCTGCGCCACGCAAGCCGCCGATCAGGGAATATTTGTTGTTCGAGGCCCAGCCGGCCAGCACGATGCTGTAGGCGCCCATGGATGACATGGCCAGAAAAAACAACAGGCCAATGTTAAAATCCAGAACGCCGATGCCCGGTGCTATGGGCACGACCATGAACGAAAGCAGCACAGTGGCCACGATGATCGCCGGCGCAATGATGAAAACAGGCTTATCGGCAAACGGCGGAATCCAATCTTCTTTGGTAAAGATTTTGATCATATCCGCCAGAACCTGAAAAATGCCGAATGGTCCGACACGATTCGGACCGTAGCGGTCCTGCCATAAAGCCAGCAGCCGGCGCTCCACCCAGATCAAAGCAGGTGCAACCGTCAGCACGCCGCCGAGAACTGCAAGAGCCAGCATCACCGGATTCCCGCTCATTTCCGGCCTCCTTTCGCAATGCCAGCCCAGGCCGGAAAATCGACATGTCTCATTTCAGGTAAACCATAGGGCAAACCGACCACGCCCCGCGGCAATCTTTCTTCTAAAACCAGTGGTAGTCTTTCGGCCTGTCCGCTGATGTTTATCTCCGCTTCATCATCAGACTCAATGTTCAGGCTGCGCGCATCTTCGGGATTCAAAACCAAATACGGCTCTGGCATGCGCTCAGCCAGCGCGCTTGAGACTACACTGAGTTCTTCACTGCCAAAAATGTGGTGCAGCGGAACTACGAGCCACTCGGACTCGCGGCTCCTGAACCCGGACGGAATCTCAGTAAAGAACTTCTTGTTACCAGCCGGCTCGAGCAAACGGATGCCAGGGTCGCCGCCGCGCAGAGGGCCGCCAACTTCACTCTGATATTTATTGGTGGCTTGCACGGAGTTCCAGCCTGGCGCCCAGAAGTAAGGCACCGTTGCGGCAGGTGTCTGGCTGCCCCGGTAGCCTTCCATGGAATGCGCCAGCGGCGAATCCGGGTCGTCCGGGGGGGCGGGCTCGTACACAGTTTTGTGCGCGTGCATAGCCGTGCGGCCGCTATAGCGATGCTCCTGCCGCGCGATTTTCTGGCCGCTGATGCGATACTTTGCATCGGGCGCCGTTTCCTTGATTTTTTTGAATATTGGCAGATTTGAGATGATCTCTTCAGTCAGTTTGTCGAGATTCTCCCACTTGCCATTCTCGGTGTGCGCATCCCGAATCCAGCGCCAGCTTTCCTGCACTTCACCCTCCGGCACATACACCCGGAAGAATCTCTGCGCCCGGCCTTCGTTGTTGACCAGCGTGCCGGCGCTTTCGGCAAAGGTACTGGCCGGCAACACCAGCTCCGCGCGTTGTGTGGTTGCATTTTGCAGATGGTCCACTACGATGACGTGCTTTATGGCGTCGAAGAAGCGGTCGATCTTTTCCTGCGGCGCACGGCGATAGAGATCATTTTCTATGATGATGGCAGCGTTGAAATTACCAGATTCGGCCAGTTGCAGCGCTTCATCCAGACTCCGCTCAGCAAAGCTGCCGACGCCAACACTATTGCATTCCGGCACAGTATAGCAGATCTTGGCATGCTCGTTTTTATTTTTCAGCGCCCATGCAACATTGGCG
>CAZVSL010000975.1:0-1598 GCA_964629935.1 uncultured Calditrichaceae bacterium
GCCGGGGCTAGGTTATGACTCAATTGATTTGCCTCAAACAAGCTGGGAAAGCTGGGAGTCCTTTCCCGCGACTGACATCACAGTTGAGTTGCGACCATGGTCAGCTCAATACTTGACATTCAGACATGGGAAGAACCTGGTACTGAATGTTGAGATAGAGAACAGCGCCGCCATTGCTGCAAGTGCTGTCAAGATAGACAACGACCGCGTTGTTGAGATCGTCGATCTGGAGTTTGATGACCGCGGCAGTCAGGTGTTACCATTTCGCGGGTTTGGTGAGACGTTTGATGAACTCGTTTTCATCCCATATCATCTGGGCGGCTCGTCTCTACAGATGGTCACGCTCTCTGTCTCTGCACAAGCAGAAACGCGCTTTCACACTTTCCGGGACACGCTTGGCTACCATGTTTCCGAGAGCTCTGCTGTTTATCCGTTAGCGTTCCCGGGTGAGATCGCAGAGCACATCCTTTCGGGCTGGGCTGTCCGGTTTACCGCGCCGCACGATGCTTACCTTTCCGGCGCGGAATTCGCTTTGTGGAACCCGAAACAGGCTGAGGCGAAGCTCGAAATAGCAGTCTATGATGTCGATAACGATGGTATGCCAGGCGTGAAGCGTGATTCTGTGCGCATGCAGACCGATGGCAGTGGTGGGGGCAGGATCACCTGGCAGTCAGTCGAATTCCAGGCAACCGCAGTGCCCTTGGCGCGCGATGTGGATTTTTATCTGGGATTTGAACTACAGAACACCACCGCCAGCGACACTTGCTTCGCTATCCTCGATACCGGCCGCGCGCCCACGGACCGCTCTTTGGTTCTTACCGATGACGGCGCCGGACCCGTCTGGCGTGGTATTGAAGGTGGCCAGAACTTCTTTGCCCGCGCCATCATCTCCGTTCCGGCTGATGCTGACTTGCCCCAACTCGATATTGGCGTCGAAGACAGCGAATCAGGGGCGATGCAGATCACGGTGTCGAGCTCACGGCCGCTCAACCCGCAGACTGTTACAGGCCAACTTCAAGTCGATGATACGACATCGACCTTGGCTTTCATGAATAAAGATGGTTTAGATTTGACTTTCTGGAGCAGGCCAGTTCAGGTGCAAGACCGTGACACCCTTCAGGTTGTCATTTCCGCAAGGCATCGCTTCGGGACCAGGGCCGGTGCAGACACCCTGACTTTCATACCCTATCTTTATGATGCTGCCTCAGGTGTGCAGGTCAGCAGCCCGGATGGGATTTTTCAGGCATGGATACCACCGGCGGCGCTTGAGACAGCGCGCTTACTGTTTTCTTACAAGGTAGACCAGTTTCGCGGAGTCGGAAGCGGCTCCGAGGTCATTGCCGAGGATGGCTTGAGCTATGCACAGACCGGACTTATTTATGCCCTTGCGCCTTTGCCTCTCTCCTTTGATGACATGGCGGAGATCGACTTAATCTACGCTGAAAACCCACAGGCAAACCTTGCCGAAAACCGTCTGGCCGTGGGATTGTATGCAGATGGCGTATGGACCATTCTGGGTGGTGAGCTGTACCGCCAGAACAAGACCATCCGGGTCCTGAGTACGCGCGGCGGGATCTATACGCTATTGATAACACAAG
>CAZVSL010000976.1:0-1597 GCA_964629935.1 uncultured Calditrichaceae bacterium
TGGCCGTGGACGAAACTGGCGCCGTGGTTGGTTACGATGATTACGATCCGTGGGGACTAACACTTGCGGGGCGCTCGATGGCCACGCAGGGGAATTTGCCGAATAAGTTTACCGGCAAAGAGCGGGATACGGATTTTGGGTTGGATTGGGATTATTTTGGGGCGAGGTTTTATGATGCGGAGGTGGCGAGGTTTGTTGCTGTTGATCCGCTTACTGAAAAACATCCGGACTTCACACCATATCACTATGTGCTCTATAATCCACTGATTTTGATTGATCCTGATGGGAAACAGGTGAGATATAACATTGGCGTGAAGTATGATCCAAAGGGATTGAAACAGATTGGTCAGGAGCTTGATGAAGCTCGGTTCCGGGCTGCTTCTTTAGCAGCACAAGGACAAATTGGTACTGCTGCAAAGACATTATTAGGTGGCTATTTACACGCTGGCTTAGATCTTATTGACGTTTTTTCATCACCTGCCACCGATATAGGTCCAGGAGCTGTCCTTGGTGTTGTAGATGACGCTTTGAAGGCTGGAAAAGCAATTAAGGTTGCCAAGACCACCGGTGATTTTGACAAGAGGACAAAAATAGGTAAGGCACTAGCCAAACGTGCTGAGAGCTTAACGACAGGAACTAAGGATTTAAGAGGAGATATAGCTGAAGCTGAGATCGCAAAAGAGTTTTTGGACAAAGCCGCTGGTTCTCTCACAGTTACAGGTCTTGCCGACTTTGCTGAAACAGCCCTAAAGCAGGATAAAGTGAGAGCCACGCTTGAAAAGGTTGGTAAACCGATAACTCGGTTGATAGAAAAAGTCAATGACAAGATAGACGACCTCAGATTTAAGAAGAAAGAATAATACTTTTGAAGGAGACTAAATCCAATGTTCTATTTCTCAAAAAGAAAGAAAAAACAATTTATTAAACTCTATAAAGAGTTGCTACAAATGGCCCTTAACGATCAGGAACTTCCGTTGTCGCCCGACAAACAAAAAGCTGTTGGTCAGAAGATTCTTGATGATGTATTTCAAAAGGCATTTGAAAAATTGGATGTTCCAGATGATAGGCGAGAGGCATTTCTGGAAGAGATTGAAAAAATTGTAAAAGAAGAATTCCCAGAATCTTTTCTTGATACACCCGTTATTTATACTGGCAAGGGATTTCAAGGCAAGAATTGAATAGGACCCCACTGTAGTTTGTGGCTTTTACTCTGCAAAGGTCCTTCAATCGTTGTGCTGCCTTGGTCAGCCACAATCTGAACAAAAGTCCAATTTGTTTTAGTCAGTGCTTCTGGTCCTTGTTTGCCTTTTGCGTCCTCGCAGAGGGATTGCATCCGTCTGGAATCAGTCTGATTTCTCTTGCGATTCGGGTCTTCTCATTGCTACCTTGTCTCAAAGAAGAAATAGTTCTTTCTTAGAAAGCGCGAGATGGGTTGCCCGACCCGGCAGACTTCCGTATCGAGGTTGACGAAGCCTAGGCAGTTTCGCTTCGAGTTGAGTCGGCAACGTATCAAAACGCACGCTTATCGAGTTTGACCTGTCCGATGCGGGCATTCCTGCCAGCGCTACCATTGTCAGTGCCCGATTGAGGTTGAAAT
>CAZVSL010000977.1:0-1591 GCA_964629935.1 uncultured Calditrichaceae bacterium
TTTTTCCCAGATTTGTAGATCCGTTCATGGTGGACGCATTTGCCGGTGATGGTCTTGGTTTCTTCAACCTGAAACTGCCCCGTTGGTGAGGAATACTGTTGACCATTGACTTCGATAACCCCACCGTTGCCGATGCCGGGGAAGCTGTTCTGGAAGGTGATGTTGAATTCTTTGTGGAAGTGGGCGGTGTATGGCATACGATAGGTATGGTCATAGTGGTCAACAATGATGTCTGCCTCTTTCGTGCTTGCCAAGAACGAATTGTCTTTCGTCCATTTGTAAAACCATTGAACATAGCCATCATGAGACCTGCCATCCATGACGGCTACGATTGTCTTTGTGGACTCCCAATGCAGGTTGTCGATGTCGCGCGGCGAATCATATTCCGTCACCTGAGTGCCATTCTTCAGTCCGATTTTGCTGACTTCACTCTCGGATAAGTCGTTCTTAATTCGTATCTCCCACAGCTCCTTTTTCCTATAGTAAGCAGTTGGGTCTCCACGCGCCATTACACCGTTGCCATCAATGACATCCTGGAGAGTTAACTCTGGATCGACTCCCTGTTCAGCGCCTCCGGCTCCGTCAACCTGATGGACTTTGATACTCGAGGCATTCTTCCCTAATTTGGATGCAACGTAGGAAACATGGCTGCCACTTTGGAACTCTATGATATCGCCTACCTTGACGTCGCCATAGGAGAATGGTGTTATCTTGTCAAAGTATTGAGTGGGCACGGCACTGCCGAAATAAAGCGTACTCGCTGAACAGGGCGAGTCACTCCACTGTCTGCCAAAGGCCCGTGCCGTGGCGTAGCCATAGCAAATACTGGTGTGATGTGCTGTGCCTTGACATGGCGGAATGTGTTTCTCCTGCGCATAGGTGGTTGCAGCAAGACACACAAGCGCTGATAGAACTATGGATGTTTTCATGGTGAGTTCCTCCTATGAGAACAAGCCAGAAACCGTTTTGATTTTGATCTGGCATTGTCTACATTGAAAATGGGTTCGTGTTGTCCGGCAGAGCCACAAAGCTTGCCGGTCTATTTCTCTACAACCCAGTTTTCACCCCTGCCTGCCGTTGCCGCGGCAGCAGGGGTTTTGTTTGCAAGCATAAACATCACCTCCTTTCTCAATTTAGGGGGTGTGAATAAACAACCTGAAATTTCACATAGCCCTAACCTTAAGAAAAACAACCAACATTTTCTGAAGGCTTACCAATTTATTCTTTCACACCCCCTTAGTATAAGCTGGAAAGATCAGGGCTGTCATTTTCCGTGCAGAACCACAGTTTTTTCTAACCCATCCACGATATCGAAGAGTTGACCGATAATGAATGCTTCGTCGCCATTGGTCCAAACATCTGTAAAAATAACCTCCCGCAGCGCCAGGTCGGTCAGCTCGCGCCAATCAATTCCGTTATAGTGGAATATTTTGCCGTGGGAAAGGTCGGCATCCCGGCCTACTGCAAAAATGTTGTCATCGCTGGTTCCGAGGATAGTTCTCGGCAGGAAGTCGTCAAACGCCTGAAGCTCGTGCCAGGCGCCGTTTTCCCATGAGCTGATAGTCATCATGCCGGCAGAATTGGGAATGCC
>CAZVSL010000978.1:0-933 GCA_964629935.1 uncultured Calditrichaceae bacterium
ACATGGGGGTGATTGCCGGCGCGCCGCTTGGCGGCATCGTCGAAAAGGACCCGGATGACAAATACGGCCTGGCGCGCGACCTGCTGCAGCCGCTCCTGCCGTGGTTTCGTGAGGTGGACTACCACGGGCCGGTGCAGGTAACGGCCATCCGCCATCGCGACCGCTGGATGGTGTTGGAGTACAACGTACGGATCGGGGTCACCTGCGGCCCGATCATCATGCATATGCTCGAGGAGCCGCTGCGCGTGCTTTCCGATACGGTCAATAACCGCAAAACCGAAATCCGTTTTAAGGATGACCTCAACATCGGTTGCTCATTGACGCTTGCCGGGTATGGCTATCCTTATGGCCAGGTGGCCAGTCCCGGATTCCCGGTGCGGGTCAACGGCGAACTCACCTGTGAAGTCTGGTGGAACGAAGTCGCTCTCGGCAAAGACAACCAAATTGTCACCACCGGCCAGCGCATCGCCGACGTGGTGGCCATCGACCGATCGTTGGAGACGGCGCTGGCACGGGCGTATGATAACATCAAGAAAATTCGTTGCACCAACAGCTACTATCGCCTGGATATCGGCAAAAGCATGTGGCCGCCGGGCGAGCCGTGATGGTTCTAAAAAGACGGAAAACGGAAATCGAAATTCGGAACCGGGCATCCTAAAGAGTCTGCGCAAGTGCGAAAGTCATTAGACAAGGACAAGCTCAGGAATCTCTATGACCGCGTTGCGCAGCGCTATGATGTGCAACATGCGATTTTGACGGCTGGAAGCGACCAGAGGGGCAGGAGGATGGTCGTGGAACACACGGTCAAAGCGGGCGACTGCGTGCTCGATCCGTTCAGCGGCTCGGGAACGACCGCGGCGGCGGCGGCCAAGATCGGTCGAGACTACGTCGGCATCGAGATATCGGAGGACTACGTGCGCAACGCCGAAGAGC
>CAZVSL010000978.1:943-1579 GCA_964629935.1 uncultured Calditrichaceae bacterium
GGGAGCAACAGCGCTGTTGGCAGCGCAAAAGTCGGGGGCGGCCGGAAAGGTCACGCTGTTTGATGTGAGCGAGGGCATGTTGTCGGTGGCAAAGCAGCGCATGCAGGAAGCCGGGTTGGTGCAGCGGTGTCGCCTCAAGACCGGCGACATGATAGCCCTGCCCTTTGCTGACGATACTTTCGATGTCGTGCTTTCTACCTATAGCGTTTGCCCGTTATACGATCCTGCCAAAGGCGCCCTTGAGTTGGAGCGGGTGGTCAAGCCCGGCGGCAAAATCGGCGTAGCACATTCAACCTCACCGCAAAAAGCCTGGCTCAGGTGGTTGGTTGACGAGATCGAATCGGTGGTGTGGCGCTTTCCCGCCCTGTCGCTGGGTTGCAGACCAGTCTCCGTGCTGCCGGTGTTGCGGCAGTCTGGTTGCGACCTGGTGTTTGAAAGAAGAATTGGCGTGCCGCTCTGGCCTTTTCTGGTATTCGTGGTGAGAAAGAGGCCTAAGCACTGACCTGCTTGAGATCGCGTTGCAGCCGTTCAATGGTACGCGCGGCGTCGCCGTTGGCTGCCATCAAATCAGCGACCGTTCTGTTGAGTGCGCCAGTCCGTTTTTCAACTTCAGTTTCGAGATTGTTGATATAAAAG
>CAZVSL010000979.1:0-1567 GCA_964629935.1 uncultured Calditrichaceae bacterium
GGCTGGTCAGCCGCGTCCGATAAGGCGCCTTGTACACACCCCATTGCCCATCCGGGTAGGTGCGCAAGTGCGGGCTGATGTGTTCGTAGGCGACGTCGTCGGTCAGGTAGTGGATGTCGTTGGCGCTCACGTGCGTGACGTAACGGTTGTACTGTTGGTCGTAGTAGGTGTTGCTGTTCGGTGTGAGGCATTGTTTTACCTCGATGCCCCATCTAGTAGGCGAAATATCTCAAAAAAGTGTGACAAAAAAATCTTCTTCGTTTCAGTAAAAGGAGAAAGAGAAGCACTTAATAGCAAGATGGCATTTGGTCTATAACCGCACTGTATCGAGGGTTACTTTGAGTCTTTAGCAGATAGACGACAAGTTTTGTGCGAGCCGCATGTGGTCACTCAGTTATTATCTATCCGCACATACTTTATTTGCTTGTCGTTTTTGGAACGTATCACCATATAACCAATTGTGTTTGCATCCACCCACTGAGCATAGTAACATTGCTTCGCCGCCACAACCAGAATAGGTTCATATGGAATATCCTTAGTTTGGGTAGCATGAAGGTATCTATTTATGTCAAGAACATAGATACCTTCATGCAAATTGAAAGCAAGCATTCTAGTCTGTTGGTTGTAAGAGAAATGAGACTCTCCCGTGCCCCCAATTTCTTGAATCAGAGATGTCGTGTTAGTCCGCCAATTGTAGATAACCAATTTCGTACCGGCTTCTGCGCTGGTTCCGGGATCATACGCCAAAAAAAAACGAGTGCTATCGATTATACCAACACCTTGAAAGAAACTACCGCTTTCTAACTCCATAATATAGTGCAGTTTACCGCGAGTAGTATAAAAAAGCATATTGTTGTTCATCACATGCAATGATTGTAACGTTGAGCCTTCATGGGTCGGAAGCATTAGAGCCAGTACAGAATAAACGAGCCAGTTCATCGTGGTTATCCTTTCACTTAATTAATAGTTGCTATGAATACTGGTATTGTCAGAGGCCGCAGAATAACTGTTTATGCGTTCCATGACGTTCTTAAAAATCCTGCGTGTTCTGAGTCTGCTAAGCATAGACTTCACATCCTTTCTTAAAACAAATGCCTTGGGCTGATTGGATTTGTTGAATGCACGACTCGCCAACATTACTCCGTTCACTCGCCCCACGTTGTACACCACTGGAACATCCTTCTGCCAACTACCTGAATACTGCATATCTTCGGGCGCAACGATAGCCACGTGACCGGAACTTTGCTGCTCACGGGAAACCAGAAAAACAGTAACCCCTTGCTTCGCTACCTTGACAGACATCCCGTAGGAAATCTCTTTAGCGACGCTGTTATCGCTTAAATAGTCATATATTTGGTTCGCTGTCTTACCGTCCAGGGTATGATCATTTGCTTCCTGCAAAATGTCCCGGCAACCAAAGTTGCAGTATGTTTGAAGGATTCTACCCTCTGAATCTTTTAGTGGTTGTAATGAGGGCTTTTTTAGCACCTTTAATCCTGCGGCTCGGAGCTTTTCAGGAGAACCAAAATCGGCCTTGCCATCAAGGTCGAACCTGTTCACAGGATTG
>CAZVSL010000980.1:0-1559 GCA_964629935.1 uncultured Calditrichaceae bacterium
CTCCTACGGAGCGGTGGGCAGCTTCAACATCGACGACAACGGCCTGATCTACGACCCGTGGGGGCGCTGGAACGGCGAAAGTGGTAGCCGCTTTACCATCGGGCCCGAGGGGCTCACCGCAGATGACTACCAGTGGCAGTCAAACGATTATGAACGCCCGCCCTTGAACCGGTTGATCGTGTATGAATTGCACACCGGCGAGTTTGGCGGCGGCTATTTTGGTTTGGGGGCTGGCGAAGCAGGTTTTGCAGAACTCACTACGCTACTGCCCTACCTGGATTCGTTGGGCGTCAATGCTATCGAGCTGATGCCGGTCAACGATTTCGGCAACGTTGGAGCCTCAGGACATTCCTGGGGTTACGATTTGAATACCTATTTCGCCCTTGAGCCATCGTATGGCACGCCGCGCGATTTCAAGATGCTGGTAGACTCGGCGCATGCACGCGGTATGGCCGTGATCGTGGACGTGGTCTTCAATCATCTCAATGATACGAGTCCGCTTTGGCAGATGCTGCCCGAAGCAGGGCCGAATCCCTATTTCAAAGAAAACGGAGACTTGCGGCCAAACGAGGATCAGCTCTTCTTTTTCCGGGACATGGATCATTGGACCGATGAGACCCAGGAGATCGTTTATGAATCTCTGAAAATGTGGATCGACGAGTACCGGGTAGACGGCTTTCGTTACGACTTTACGCAGGGTATCGGCTGGAACATTAACCAGCCGCAGCGGGGAATTCTCGGATGGGCCAATCGTATCGCGGCAGAATACGAAAACTCGGTCTATCAAATCGCCGAGCACCTGCCGGAAAGTCCGGCGCTGGTTTTTCACAGCGGCCTGACAGGGGGCTGGCACGACAGCTTTCACGACGAAGTCTTCGATGAGGCGCGGTTTCGCAACACCTCGCTTTCGGAATTAGAGAACCTGGTGCTCGATCTTGGCGCTTTCCCCGGCAATGACACACCCTCCACTCCAGCCAGATATGCGGATCGGACGGAGCCGGTCAACATGAACGTCAACCACGATGAGCAGTCCCTGATCTTCGAGATGACGACTTTCCAGGGTGTATCGACGGACGACGCGGTACAGCGTGACAAGCTGTATGCCACCCTCATGTTCACCTCACTGGGCATTCCGATGTTGTGGCAGGGCATAGAATTCAGCGAGCCACGGGGCTGGCGAAACGAGGGTGAAAAATTGTCGTACAGACCGGTCGACTGGAGTCTACTGGACACGGCCCGTGGTGAAGCTCATTATGCGTATTATCATCCGTTGATACGCCATCGGCGTGACAATCCCGCTCTCTACCGCGGCAAGCTCAACAAGCTGCAACGATTCAGCACTGAAAAAATTCTGGTCTGGGGCTTTAACGATGTCGTTTCAGGTGAACAAGTGATGGTCACGGCAAATTTCAGAAATATCGAACAGACGGTCACGGAAGTTGCATGGCTCGACACAGGAGATTGGCACAACATTTTTGACCAGAGCGTATTGACTGTCAGCGAGATACCGGTGCCGAGCCTGACGCTGCCCGCCTACACGGCGGTGGCCTATGCCAGCT